>CALYZD010000022.1 GCA_945607565.1 uncultured Bacteroidales bacterium
GGTGTAGGCCCCCGACGTGTGGCTGCGCCCGGGCATGTCCATGCTGATGACCACGTCGGGCCGGTGCGAGTCGTCCATGTCGTGCGTCAGCGCGTTGTGGTAGATCTTGGTTTCCCATAGCGCCGGCAGCCGCCACCCCATGCGTCGGCTGTAGGCCAGCGAGCCAATCAGCGCCTCGGCGCGGCCCACGTCCATGTTCAGCGCCGGATAGCCCACGTCGGTGGCGCGGTCGAAGATGAAGGCGGCCTCTATGGCCTGCCCCTCGGCCTGACGCCAGCCCGCGTTGGCGAACAGGTTGATTTTGGTGAACTGCGAATAGAGCACCTCACGGTCGCCGCCGGCGCGGTAGTTGTCGGCATGACGTCGGCAGAAACCGGCGTCGGCATAGAAGCGCGTGCCCGATGCCGAGCCGTCGGCCGCAGCCACCGTGGCGTTGCCGTTGGCGTCGTAGCCCGCCGACAGCGCCGCCCTGCGCGCCCGTGCCGCCTCGAATCCCGACTTGCGCAGCCGCATGTCGATGCTCCCGCCTATGTTGCCCGAGGCCTGCGGATTGCCGTCGAGCCCCATGTTGACGTTGATGGTCTGCATGTTAGCGCTCTCCACATACGACGTCACGGGGTCCATGCGGTCGGTGCAGGCGCTGAATATCTTCATGCCGTCGATGGTGGTGGACAGACGCTCGGTGGTCATGCTGTTGACGGCCGGCTCAAAGGCATAGCTCCCCCGCCTGACCAGCGTCAGGCCCGGCATGGCCGCCATGTGCTCGTCGATGGTGGCCGTGGTGCCCTTGGCCGCCGTCCGGGCCGCAGCGCGCGTCCCGACTGTCACCTCGGCTATTGTGGCACGGATGCTTACCGAGTCGGATTGAGAAAAAGCAGGGAGGACTGTCATCATCCCCCCTGCACCAAACAAACACCTTTTAAAAAATAAAAGCATGACAATCAGGTATTAATGTTTTCAGATAAATATCGTCCAGTAAATGTCGCTCAGGCCGTCGCCGTCGGTGTCGTCGCCCGCCACTGCAGTGCCCTCGGCGTCGCGCACCACAAGGTGGATGTCCCAGCGTCCGGTCATGGTCAGATTGAGGCGGCCCTTGTAGAGCCCCGCCGACGAATCGAAGAGCAGCGGCTCGTTGCCCGGCGAGGTGTGGTTGCCCATGTCGGGCATGGTCGGCACCACCTCGATGCTGAACGTCTCGGCGGCGTCGGCATAGGGCTCCGTGGCCGACTGCCCGGCCGCCTTTTTCGACACCACGGCGCGCACCTCGTTGATGCCCACCACCAGTTTCTGCGGCTCCGCAATCGTCAGATAATAAGTGTCTTCGTCCCACACAAACGAGCGTATCCACGCGCTTCCCTCGGGTGCGGCGGCCACCTCTACCGGCAGCGACTCGAAGCGCCCCGACGTCTCGCGGATGCGGTAGTCGAACGCCAGCTGCCACGTGTTTCCGGCCGATGCGTTCGACGGCATCAAGAACGCGATGTGGCTTCGGAACACGGGAATCCAGCTGGCCACACGCCGTGCCGCACCCGTCGGAGTGCTGTGGACGTGCGTGCCCATGGCCATCCGCATCGTCATCAGCGGCGCAATCGAGTCGAACTCCACATCTTTGACGTGGTGGCCCATTGCGGTCTTTATCACCGTGAAAAACAGCTCGTTGTAGCCCACCGTCAGTTTGCCGCCGGCCGAGTAGAGGCGGATGGTGTAGATGTCGGTCTGCAACTCGCCGACGCTGCCAATCTGCTCATAGTCTTACAGATACCTGATAGTCAGCTCCTTCTCTTCGAGCGAGCAGCAGTCAACGTCGTCGTCGGGTATGCTGATGTCCACATCGTTGTCGTCGGACGAGCAGGCAGCCAGCCCGGCCACAAGGGTCACGGCGGCTGCGATTGTGGTAAAAGTCTTCTTTCTCATTGGCGTTAAGTTTTGAAAATTAATAATGCAAGTCAGCTTTCACTCCCCTGCCGACGTTGCAAAGTTACGCCGCCTCCCCCACCCGCACATTCCCACCGACATGGCATTTTAGCTACCGCGCAAATGGTAGATGCGAAAGGATATATTGAGGAACGGATTGGCAATAAGCCGATTAGAGCAGAAAACCGTTTTTGGTCGGGGATGATTGCGAGATGACGCCATGATACGAAAAAAGGAGCTGCGCAATCCGCAACTCCTTTTTCTCAAGTGACCCGCCAGGGGGTCGAACCCTGGACCCACAGATTAAGAGTCTGTTGCTCTACCAACTGAGCTAGCGAGTCATTTTTATGCTGCGCCGAGAGCGACATCGTCTTTCTCAAACGCGCTGCAAATGTAGCGCATTTTTCGATTCGCGCAAGAGCGGCGACGCATTTTTTGCACTATTTTTTTTGCAGAGATGAATCTCTTTTTGGGCTGACGGATTCTTTGTGGCCGCGTGACAAAAATCCGTTTTTTTTGCATCGTCGGCCGCTGCTGCAAAGCCTGTGATTGTGGATGCTATGTGAAGTCTGTTTTGTAAATTTGCGGGCATCATCAATCACGAGAAAAATCATGGACATAGCCATCAACATCATCACCGTTGTGGGCGGACTGGCGCTCATCCTGCTGGGAGCCAACGCATTGACCGACGGCGCCGCAGCCATTGCCAAGCGATACGGAATCTCGAATCTGGTCATCGGCCTGACAATCGTCGCCTTCGGGACGTCGGCGCCCGAGCTGGTCATCAGCATCCTGTCAGCTCTGCAGGGCAAGGCCGACATGGCCGTGGGCAACGTGGTGGGCAGCAACATTTTCAACATGCTGATGATTGTCGGCTGCACGGCTCTGGTGAGCCCCATCGCTGTCGGCCGGGGAATGCTCAGCCGCGAGATTCCGCTGTGCATCATCGCGTCGGTGGTGCTCGCCGTGTGCGCCAACGATGTGCTGATCGACCACGCGCCGCATAACGTCATCAGCCGCATCGACGGCGTGGTGCTGCTGTGCTTCCTCAGCATTTTCATGCGATACACGTTTGCCATCGCCCGCAACACCGACTCCGACACTCAGCCCGATGAGGTCCGCGAGATGGGTCTGCCCAAGGCAATCGTCTGGATAACTGGCGGTCTGGCTGCACTCATCGGCGGCGGCGAACTGTTTGTGGACGGCGCATCGGACATGGCCCGCATGATGGGCGTCAGCGATTCGACCATCGGGCTGACGCTGGTGGCCGGCGGCACGTCGCTGCCCGAACTGGCCACTTCGATTGTGGCCGCGCTCAAGAAAAATCCGGCCATGGCCATCGGCAACGCGGTGGGCAGCTGCCTGTTCAACGTCTTTGCGGTGCTGGCGGCCAGCGCGCTGATAAGCCCGATGCACATCGCCGGCATCAACAATGTCGACATCGGCACCATGCTCGCGGCATCGTGTCTGCTCTGGGTCGTCGGCCTGTTTTTCGGCAAACGCACCATCACACGGCCCGAAGGCGCGCTGCTCGTCGCCATCCAGATTGCCTACACGACGTGGCTTGTCTGCAACGCTTAGGCGCAATCTTCACGAATCATCAAAACCAACATTATAATTATGAGTATCAAGCAGATAATTATCGACAGACGCTCGGTCAGGAATTTCGAAATGCGCCCCGTGAGCCGGCAGACAATCGCGGAACTGATGGAGGCCGTGCGCCTTGCACCGTCGGCCTGCAACAAGCAGCCGTGGGCGTTCTACGTGGTGGAGCGCGCCGACAAACTGGCCGGACTCCGGTCGGCCTACAACCGCGAGTGGTTCGCCACGGCGCCCACCGTCATCGTGGCATGCGGCTGTCACTCTGAGAGTTGGCATCGGGCAGCCGACGGCAAGGACCACTGCGACATTGACGTCGCCATCGCCATCGACCACCTGACACTGCTGGCCACCGAGATGGGACTCGGCACGTGCTGGGTGTGCAATTTCGACACCGCTGCCGTGGCCAAGGCCCTCGACCTGCCCGACGATGTGGAGCCAATCGCCATGATTCCAATCGGTTACGCCACCGACGCCGTCAAGCCCGACAAAAACCGCAAATCGGCCGACTTCATCACTCACTTCATCGACTGAAAACCCGACGCCATGCGAGCAGCCTTTGCAACCATTGCCCTTGCCGCGCTGGCAGCGACCTCGCACCCCGTCTGCGGGCAGAACGACGCGCTCCGGCTGAGCGAACAGACGCAAAAACTCGGCCTACTGATGGGCATCGCCGACCACAACCGCTTTGCCTACGAGCTGGTGCCCTGGACGCAGCAGACTACGGCCGCCCTCGCCAATCTGCCCGACAGCCTGATCGACAGCATCAGCGTCGCACCACTGCAACTCATTAGGCTCCAGCACCATACAGTGCTCTACTTCACGCGCCCGACCGCCGACGGCACATCGGTCTACTGGCTGACCAAGGCACGCGGCAAGGCCGAAGCCATGAGTTTTGCCGACCATTGCAAGGCCGAGCGCACAAAGCGACCTGCGCCCGCCGACACGGCGTTCAGCGCAACGCCCGTCAGCGATGCCGGCCGAAGACTGGACGGCTTTGAACTGACGGGGCTGCAAAGCCGCCGGACGCTGCTGTGCGTGCCCGATGTGGAAGCGCGAATGCTGTTCGAAAAGATGACAAAAGTCCTGCCCGACGAGCAGAAAGACTCGCTCTGCACCCGACTGACCGACCGCCTCCAGACGCTCTGGGCCGACAGCGCACTGCGCCGCCACAGCTGGAACGGACTGCCTGCAATGTCGACCCTGCAAAGCAAAAACGGCGACTTGCGCATCTGCACTTTTGCAGTGCAATACAACGATTTCAACACTCGGACTTTCGGCGCATTACTGATGAATATCAGTGAAAGACCAGACGTTTGCTTGCTCAACGACTGCACAGACGACATCAGGCAACCTGAGCGCACCAAATGCACGCCGCAAAAATGGTACGGGGCAATCTACACACAAATGATTGAGACAGAAATAGATGGTCGCAGCAGCTACACATTGCTCGGCTTCAAGGGCAACGACGGCTTGGTCAAGACGCGCGTCATCGACATCCTGACCATCCGCAACGGCAAGGCATCGTTCGGGATGCCCGTCTTTCTGCACCCCAAGGCCACCTACCAGCGGCGCGTTTTCCGCTATTCGGCCAACGCCAACATGCTGCTGCGCTACGACGAGAGCCGCGAGGCAATCGTGTTCGACCATCTGGCGCCCGCCGAGAGCGTGTTTGCCGACGAACCGCAATATTACGGCCCCGACTTCAGCTACGACAGCTATAACAAAAGTAAGAAAGGCTGGATATTCGCACCCGACATCGACCTGCGCAACCCACGCCAGAAACGATAACAGTCAATCACTTACAGAAATCGACCATCAGTTCGACGACCTGCGGCGCCCACGGCTCAAAAAGCCAGAAAGTGTGCGGAGTGGCGCCAAAGCATTGCACCGTGGCCGACCGCCCCATGCGCCGCAGTTGCGACACCATTTCGGTGCGGCCCGCACTGAAGCGCGGACGGTCGCTGCTGATGAACAGAAAATCGGCACTGCCGGCCCACACGTTGTGCAGAGCCGACGCCTCGTTCCACTTGGCCGCGCAATCCTGCACCGTGCAGCCGAACCACTGAGTTGCAGCCGACGGCTTGCCCGGCCGGTCCTGCCCTTCGGACGACAGCGGATGAATGAACGCCAGCACGCCATCAATGTCAATAACGCGAGCCACCGCACTGCTCTGGTCGACATACAAACCATTGCCATACAAACCGTTACGACCATTGACACTCCCAATCAGAGCCGCCAGCTGTCCACCGGCCGACGTACCTGCAATGGTTATGCGATTGGTGTCAAAAGCATAGCGCGTCGCCACGCTTCGCACCCAACGGACGGCGCAAGACACGTCCTCAACAGCCGCCGGATAGAGCGCCTCGGCCGACTTGCGATAATCGACGCAGACCACGGCCAGGCCGCGCGCAGCCAACGACCGGGCTATCGGGTGGTCCATCTCCTTGCTCCCCGAACGCCAGCCGCCGCCGTGTACCATCAGCAGCACCGGCATGGTTCCGGATGGCTTGCTGTCAGGCAAAAACACGTCAACCGTCAATCGCCTTCCTGAAATATTGGCATATTCCACGTCATATTCAGCGCAAAAGCCGCAAGTGTCGCCTTCGAAAGGCCGCACAAAAGGATAATATTTGAGTTGCTTGGCATACTCGTTGGTCAATGTAAACTCTTGAGCGTCAGCCATCAAGGGCATCATTGCCGCAAAAAGCATCAGTTTCAGACGGTTCATGGTAATTGTTGATTTTATCAGGCTTTTCATTCCTTTATCTTTTTCTCGTTTCTGGCCCACGCACGGCATGGAATGGCAGGGCTTGATTCACCCCTCAACGCACTCAAACAGAAATAGTTATGCGCGCATTGCATACCTTTTGCCGTCAGGGCTCAAACGCTCGCAAATGTAAATCATTTTTCACAATTCGGCTACTGCAAAACAAGCGGGCTGTCACAACACTGTCAGACAATAATCATAATATCACCCCATTTACATTGGTATAAAAATGTAATCATTGGCATCTTTCGGACTAAATGAAAGGTTTCGCACGCGGTTGCAAGCAATAATTCATCTTTTTTGCCACTTTTGCATTTTTGGAAAAACAGAAAAACGGCGCATGAAAGTCGACATTATAGGGGGCGGAATAGCCGGGCTGTCGCTCGGTATCTATCTGCAACACAACGGTTTCGACACCACCATCTACGAGCGGCACACCACGGCCGGCGGCTTGTGCACGGGGTGGAAACGCGGCGCGTACACTTTCAACGGATGCATGCACTGGCTGCTTGGTAGCGCCAGCGGAATATCGTTCCACACCTTTTGGCAGGAGCTGCTCGACATTGATTCTCTGGACTTTATCTATTTCGACGAGCGCGTGCAATTTGAACTGCCACTGCGCGACAGACACGGCTCCAACATATTCCATTTCTACAACGACGTCGACCGTTTCGAACAATATCTGACTGACATCGCGCCCGAAGACACAAAACATATCAGACTGTGGATGAGCCGGATACGATACATCATGCCGCTGCTCGACTACTTGCCGCCCGTCTTCGAAGACCGGCCGTGGCACCGCAACCTGCCACTCTACGTGCGGCTGATGCGTCTGGCACCGATGGGGCTGTTCATGCTGCGATGGAGCCGTATAACTAACACTCAGTTTGCCAAGCGATTCCGCAATCCGTTCGTACGAATGGCAGTAGCGCAGCTCTACGAAAAGGAGATGCGCATGGCCGTGCTGCTTTTTGTGCAGGCCTACGCGGCCAAACGCGTGGCCGGCTACCCCATCGGCAGTTCGCTGCACTTTGCCGACAAACTTGCCGAAGCATACACCGACGCCGGCGGAACACTGAAAACCAACACTTTAGTGAGCGGCATTGTGGTAGCCGACAACCAAGCGCGCGGCCTCCGACTGGCCGACGGCACTTGCACCTCGGCCGATTTCGTAGCCTCGGCTGCCGACTGGCACTGGACGGTATTCGACGCGCTTGGCGGACGATATATCACTGACAATCAGCGCAAACTGCACAATCCGCCCAAAGAACGGATTTTCTACTCGTTTTGCATTCTTTATCTCGGCATCGCCGCCGACCTCGCCGACCTGCCCCACTTTTTCCGCTTCCCAGTCGAGCCGTTCGCATCGCCCGACGGCACGCGCTACGAGCGGCTCGAAGTCCACATCTACAACTACGACCCGACGCTGGCGCCGCGCGGATGCACCACCATGGCCGTCAATTTTCAGACGCGCGAGGGGCAATACTGGATTGACCTGCGCAACAACGATTTGCAGGAATATCGCCGACAGAAGGCCGAATTTTGCCAACACGTTATCAGCCTGTTGACCAACAAGTTGGGCAGCCACATAACCGACCGAATCAGCGTGACCGACCTGACCACGCCCGCCACCTATGCACGCTACACCGGCAACCGGCTTGGCAGTTCGCAGGGCTGGACGCCCAACGACAATGTGGCCATGCCATTCCCTGTCACTCAGACACTTCCGGGGCTTGAACGCTTCGTCATGGCGGGGCACTGGATGAAGGCGGGTGGCGGCATTCCAATTGCACTCCACAGCGCGCGCAACGCGGCATGGCACATCTGCAATGCACTCGGGCGCAGATTTGAACCGAACAAAAAAGGGAAATGAACGAAAAAGAATTATATAAACAGCTGTGTATCAGTGAGCCCGACATTCCGCTATTTCTGCAGTATTGGTGGATGGAGGCGGCAAGCGTCGGCAAGACCTGGGACGTCTTCGTCTATCGTTCGGCCAATGGTGAAATAGTGGCCGCAATGCCGTTTCAGATTATCAAACGACTGGGAATGAAATTCATAGTCCAGCCCGAACTGACGCCGCACGGTGGCATCTGGATGCACCCGTCGCTGCTTGGCAAAAATCGGCTGCACAACGAAAAAACGGTCTTCACCTATTTCATCGACCGCCTCGACCGTCTGCGCCCGACGGCTTTCCTGATGTCGTTTCACGGCAACCTAACCAACTGGCTGCCATTCTATTGGCGCGGTTTTGAGCAGACCACGCGCTACACCTACGTCATCGACGACATCAGCAACCCGCAGGCTGTCTTCGACCGATTTGCGCCGTACAAAAGGGGGCGGTTTCGCAAGTCGCTGAAGCAGGGCGCCGGCACGCGCATCTCCACCAACGTCGACCCGCACCAATTTGCGCAGCTTCACCGCAGGCTGATCGAATCGCGCCGAGGCCGGCATTATTTCACTACGCAGGCTGTGGTCGAGAGCGTTGTGGCAGCTGCCGTCGAGCGCTCAAGCGGCGCCGTGGTCGAGGCTGTAGATGCCGACGGCCGCACGCTGGCTGCTATTTTCGTGGTCTGGAACAGCAACTGCGGTTATCTTTTGCTTACCGCCGACAATGCATCGCAAAACATTGATGCAACGACACTTGCGACATTCGAAGCGATAAAATTTCTTTCGGGCCGGACGCGTTCGTTCGACTTCGAAGGCAGCATGGTTTGCGGCATCGAGCATTCTTACCGCAACCTCGGGGCGCGTCAGACGCCATATTTCAGAATCACGCGCAGCTACAACCCTATTCTGCGCATGCTGAATATCAGGCGGTTGAAATAATCGACACACCCCGACGACGAACAAAAAAAAGACCGGCTGCAAGCGCGCAACCGGCCCTGGCACAAAAGCCTTAAATCGTTATTTTCCAAGCAGTTCCTGAGCATTGAGCCGCGCCGCTTCGCTGATTGTGGCGCCGCTGAGCATTTTGGCAATCTCGTCGACGCGCGCACCGCTGTCGAGCAGAGTGATGTTCGAAATCGTGCGATCGGCATGGTCGGTTTTGAACACCTTGTAGTGGCGCGCACCCTTGGCTGCCACCTGCGGAAGGTGCGTGATGGCTATAACCTGCATGTTTCGAGCCATTTGCGTCATTATTCCGCCCATTTTGTCGGCAATCTCGCCCGAAACGCCGGTGTCTATTTCGTCGAAAATGATGGTTGGCAGGCCTTTTGATTCCGACAGCAACGACTTGATACTGAGCATCACACGCGACATCTCACCACCCGACGCCACCTTGGTTATGTCGGCCGGCTGACCGTTCTTGTTGGCCGCAAACAGCATCCGCACGTCGTCGAAGCCCGACGCCGACGGCTCGGCAAGCAGCGTGTGCGACACCACAAAGTTGGCGTTGGGCATCCCGAGTTCCTTGAGCTGCGCGGTGATGAACGACGTGATTCGCTCAAACGTCTTGCAGCGCGACGCCGTCAGGGCTTTCCCGCGCGCAGTCAGAACCTCGAAAGCCTCCGCTGCCTGACGGTTCAGCTGCTCCAGTTCGGCGTCGAAATTGGTGATGCTTTCGAGTTGCACCGCCAGAGCGTGCTCTATTTCAATAAGTTCCGCAACCGTCTGGACCCGATGTTTCTGGAGCAACATATAAATGTTGTCGACGCGCTGCTGCAAAAACGTGGCGCGCTCGGCATTGTATTCGGTGCTGTCGGCCAGACGGCTCATCTCGCGGCAAAGGTCGGTCAGGTCGATGCGCGCCGTTTCTATTCGCGCCGCTGCATTGATGTCGGCGGGCATAAACTCAGCTATTTTCTCAATCGCGTGCGCCGCCGTCTGAAGCATGGCCGCCACGGCCGTATCGCTGCCGTCGAGCAACTGCGTGGCGGTGGCCAGCGCCGTCTGAATCTCCTCGGCGTGCGTCTGCTGCTCCAACTCGGCCTCCAGCTCCGCCAATTCGCCGTCTTTCAGCTTGGCCTCAGCCAGTTGCTGATGCTGAAAAGCGATGTAATCGGCGTCCGACTTCAGTTTTTCATTGTCGTGCGTCATTTTTTCAATCTGGTGTCGCAAAGCGCGATAACGCTCATAAGCCTCTGAATATGAAGCACGTTCATTGCCATTGTCCGCCACCGTGTCGACAATCATCATCTGATAACTGTCATTGCCCAAAAGCAGATTCTGGTGCTGCGAGTGCACATCAATAATGTGCTGCGCGATGCTTTTGAGAAACGCCGCCGGTGCCGGTGTGTCGTTGACGAACGCGCGCGACTTTCCATTGGGCAAAACCTCGCGGCGAATGATGCTCTGCAGCTCAAAATCAATGTCGTTTTCGGCAAAAAGCTGTTCGAGATGATGCTCGCTCAAATCGAACACACCTTCGACTACACATTTCTGAGTCTTGTCGAGCAATGCCTGAGCATCAGCACGTTGGCCCAAGATCAGCCCCAACGCCCCAAGCAGAATCGACTTGCCGGCACCCGTTTCGCCGGTTATCACCGACATCCCGCTGTCGAACTCGATATGAGTGCGATCTATCAGGGCATAATTTGATATAGTTAATTGCTTTAACATTTATTTGGCGGATTTGATTTTTTCGTATTTGCTGATATTTGCGGGGTCAACTTCGGTCAGAATCTCAACTATTTTGTTTTTTTCGATCACCGGAGCCTCCGAAAAAATATTGACGACCTCATCGGCCTTGCAAGTGAAAAACTGGTTGAGCATGTAGGAGTTACGCGGATAGCTGCGCTTTACCTTCCGCAAATTGTCGATGGCGTTGTAAATGGCCGTGCGCGCCTGTTCGGGATTGGCGTGCATCTTGTCGAGCCCTTGGCGGTGATAGTCGTAAAGGCTCTTGCGGAATGCCCTGTGCGACTCGCTCAACACGCTCTCGTTCAGCCAATAGCGGTTCTGCGTGCTTTCAAACGACTTCCATCCCGAATATTGCGACGACTGCGCCGACGACACGATGGCCTCGGCTTTTGTGTAGAACTCCGAACCGCCGTTGAGCGAAAAGGAATCGTAGTCGACGCCCAGCGCCATGTAGACATAAAAAGCTATCAGCGGCACCAGATTGTCGGAATCGTAGCCGGTGGTGCTGTACGTCAACGCCTGACCCTCAGTGTATTTGAACTGCACGTTCGCATCTTCGATGTTGAGCATTGCCGTGCTGTAGGCGCTGTTGTAGACCGGGCGACGCAACTGCACATTGAGTTTCCCCTTGAACTCGTTGGACGAAATCTGCTCGGTGATGTTGAACACAAAATTGCACTCGATGCGCTCAATGTTATCGTATCTGTCTCTGGTCCAGACCATATTGTTGACAAACTCAGTCAGATCGGTGCGCATCGACTCGTAGACCTGCTTGTTTGTCCCCTGCACCGAGGCGCTCTGCACCTGAATGCTGCTGCGCAATTCCTGCGCTCCGGCAGTTGCGGCCGCCATGCAACTTAAAACAAACATTACAACAAATCGTTTCATGATAATAGTTCTATTTGGTCAGCAATGTCGGCGGCCACTTCGGCTTTCGATTTCAGTGAATATTCTGTCGTTTCACCATTGCGATTTATGATGGTTATCTTATTCGTGTCGGTCATGAATCCCGCTCCGGCATCGTTGAGCGAATTGAGCACCACAAAGTCGAGATTTTTCGATTCGAGCTTGTGCTGTGCGTTGGCCTGCTCGTTGTCCGTTTCGAGTGCAAACCCGACCAGGAACTGGTCGTCACGCTTCATACGGCCCATTTGCGAAGCTATGTCGCGCGTCGGCACAAGATTGAGGCTCAACGTGTTGCCCACGCGCTTTATCTTGCTTCCGGCCGCCGTTTCGGGTCTGAAATCGGCCACCGCTGCCGACATCACCGCGCCGTCGCACATCGGAAATGTCTCGACGCAGGCGTTGTACATCATTTCGGCACTTTCGACACTGATTGTCTGTATGTTAGCATGCCTGGCCCGCAACTTGACCGGACCGGCAATCAACTTGACCGCCGCGCCGCGTGCTGCCAATTCTTCGGCAATTGCAAAACCCATTTTCCCTGATGAATAATTTCCGATAAAACGCACAGGGTCAATCTTTTCGTATGTCGGACCGGCAGTTATCATCACCGTCCGGCCCCGCAGTTTCGAGTCGCGGCAGGCCCAGAAGTCGTGCAAGGCATCGGCAATCGTTTCGGGCTCGGCCATCCTGCCTTTGCCCACGAGGCCGCTCGCCAGTTCGCCGCTTTCGGGCTCTATCATCCTGACGCCGCGCCCGACAAGAGTCGCGATGTTCTGCTGCGCGGCCGGATGCGCATACATGTCGAGGTCCATCGAGGGCGCCGCAAACACCGGGCACCGGGCCGACAGGTAGGTCGTCAGCAGCAGATTGTCGGCAATGCCGCAAGCCATCTTGGCCAGCGTGTTGGCCGTGGCGGGGGCAATCACGAGCGCATCGGCCCACAAACCGAGGCTCACGTGGCTGTTCCACTGTCCGTTTTCGGGGTCAAAAAAGTCGACGGCTATCGGATTTTTTGTCAGCGTGGCCATCGTCAGCGGCGTGATGAACTGCCGTGCCATCGGCGTCATCACCACCCGCACGTCGGCTCCGCGCCTGACCAGCTCGCGTGCCAGCGCGGCCGACTTGTAGGCTGCAATGCCGCCGCTGATTCCCAAAATAATCTTTTTGCCTTTCATAACTGATGTTTTTCCATATTACAAAAAAAGATAAAAGAAACATGCAACGCTTCCTTTATCTTTTATCTCTACGCTTGCGCTTCGGGGCTGGTTCTGAGGCCATTGCAGCCATCCGCCATGCCGTGCCGCACTACTGCTTCATGTCCTTTACCTTGGGCCAAGGGCTGTTATCATTGCTCCTGCTTGGTTGCTTCGGCTTCGGCAGCTTCGGCCTTTTCGGCCATCATTGCGCTGTCTTTTTCGATTCTTTCGGTCAGCTTGTCGACAACCGGACGGCGATAATAGAGCTTGTCCTGAGCATATTCCTGAGCGGCAATGCTGACCGGCTTGGGCAGACGCTCGTAGAATCTGGATATTTCAATCTGCTCGCGATTCTCGAACACCTCTTCGAGATTATCGGTATAGGATGCAAACTCCTGCAACTTCTTGCTAAGCTCGTCTTTCAGGTCAAGGCTGATCTGATTGGCGCGCTTGGTCATGATGTTGACCATTTCATAGATATTGCCGGTCTTTTCCGACAACTTCACGGTGTCCCACGTCATGGTGTTGAGCGGGGCTGTGCTCTTTTTGAAGTCTACTGGCATATTCTGAATATATAAATGTTTCTTTATCCGTTATAATTGTCTTTGTCCTCCACAAGCAGACCGCGTTTTTCGAGGTTGCGCAGCGATTTCTGCGATGTCTCGAGAATCGACAGTGCTTTCGAGGAATATTTGCTTTCGGGAAATTCGTTTTGGAAAGCGTAGTATTCGTCAATCGTGTCGCGATAGCGTTCGCCCTTCTTTTCGATGACGCTGTGCTCGGCCTGGATGAATTTGGCTTCGAGTATCAGGAAGCTCAACTCCTCGCGATATTGGGTGTCGGGGAAACGCTTGAGGCTGTTCTGGGCGGCAATCACGGCGCTGCGATAATTGTTGCCCATATAGTTGCCCAAATCGAAATACAGACGCGCGTTCAGATACGACTTGTAGACGAGCTTGTCGCGCATCTCGTTCATGCAACGGACGGCTTCGTCCACTCGCTCACTGTTGGGATAGAGGTTCAAAAACAACTGGAATTCGTTGATGGCGGCTTCGGTATCCGACTGATCCAGACGCGGTTTGGGCGACATCAGGTAATAGCAGTATCCGCTCATGAACTGACTTTCTTCGCATCGCTCGCTGCCGGGGAATGTCTTCACGAACTCGCGGAAATAATGGCCGCCCATCATGTTGTCGCCCGACTTGTGCAAGGCGTAGGCATAGGTTATCATCACCGTTTCGGCACGTTCGGTTCCGCGGCTGACGGTTATCAGCGGCGAGAGCAGATTCGATGCCCGCACATAATCGCCTTTTTCGTAATATTCAAGACCTTTGGTGTACCACAAATCGTAGTCCTGCGATTTCAGTATCTGTTGATATTCGCCGCATCCGCTTACGATTGCCATCAGAGCGGCAAACAACACAGGTGTTAATAGTCTTTTCAAAGTCATGTAGTGTGTCAATGTTTATCGGTGCCAGGAGCACTATTTAAAAATCAACGTGCAAAGATAAACTTTAGTCATTCAATGGCAAAGAAAAACCACGGATTTACTCTATTTTTCAACGAACGCGGCGTTCTCATAATCGTGCTTGCTGCGGGGCTCTGCCAGTTGTTGCGGACGGCCCGATGCCGGTTGCCGCGCACAAAAAATGCCCGGCCATTTGCGTCGGCCGGGCTTTGACGGGGTTTATGTGAATTCCGCTTTTTTATTTCAGCTGAGCCAATGCTCGCTTGATGTTTCCGACTGCCTGACGGAGTTTGTCCTCGCTTGCCGCATACGACAGGCGGATGTATCCTTCGATGCCGAAGGCCGAGCCCGACACCGTCGCCACGTGCCCTTCGGTGAGCAGATACATCGACAGATCCATCGAATTGCTGATGGTCTTGCCGCCAAACGATTTGCCGAAATACGAGCTGACGTCGGGGAAGAGGTAGAACGCGCCGGGCGGCACGCGCAGCTTCAGGCCGGGGACGTCGGCCAGCAGCTCGATCATCATGTCGCGGCGGGCCTTGAACTGCTCGGTCATCTTGCGCGAGGGCTCGTCGCTTTCGCGCAGCGCGGCTATCGAGGCGAACTCGGCTATCGTGTTGACACCCGAAGTGAACTGACCCTGCAGCTTGATGCACGCCTTGGCTATTTCGAGCGGAGCGGCAATGTAGCCCACGCGCCAGCCGGTCATGGCGTAGCCTTTCGACAGGCCGTTGCACAGAATGACGCGGTCTTTCATGTCCGGAATCTGTGCCATCGAGACGTGCTCCTGGCCATAGGTTATCATGTCGTAGATCTCGTCGGAGAGGACGTAGACCTGCGGATGCCGGCGCAGGACGGCTGCCAGTCCTTCGAGCTCCTCGGCTGTGTACATGCTGCCGGTCGGGTTCGACGGAGAGTTGAGAATCAGCATCTTGGTCTTGGGCGTGATGGCCGCTTCGAGCTGCGCGGGCGTAATCTTGAAATCCTGATCGATGCCGGCCGACACAATCACGTTCTTGCCCTCGGCCAGCGTCACCATTTCGACATAGCTGACCCAATACGGAGCGGGCACAATCACCTCGTCGCCACGATCGATGATGCTCAGCACCACGTTGGCCAGCGAATGCTTGCCACCGGCCGAAACCACTACCTGCGAAAAGTCATAGTCGACGTTCAGAGCCTTTTTCAGACGTTCGCACACGGCCTTGCGCAGCTCCGGATAGCCCGGCACCGGCGGATAGTGCGTCATGTTGTCGTTGATTGCTTTTATTGCGGCATTTTTGATGTGCTCCGGTGTGTTGAAATCCGGTTCGCCAAGACTCAGATTCACAATATCCAAGCCCTGTGCCTGCAATTCGCGGCTTTTCTGAGACATAGCAATTGTCGCCGACTCTCCCATTGCCATCAAGCGAGATGATAATAAACTCATACAGACTCTCTTTTGGATGTTTTTCTTATAAAAAATAATTCCGTTTTACAGCACTGCGGAATTGCCCGCATTGCGTTCGTTTCATTGACGCTGCAAATGTAGATTAAATATTTTTTTCTGCAATAATAGATGTGTTTATTATTTATACTTACCGATAATTTATTAACATACGAATAAATATTTAACATTTAGGTTGATATATAAACTTTTGTTCAGAGTCATCAGAACAAACACAAACTGTTGTTTTCCTGACCATTACATCAGTCATACCGTACCGACGGTAGTCATTATACCACTCCAAAGCGATTGCGGCCGAGCCGGCTTTGCTTCATCTTTGCATCGTCATCGGGAACGAACAGCATCCCGCCAAACGAAAATTAACGACAAACCAAAAAAATAAAAGCTATGAAAGACGCAAGAAAATTCAAATTCGAGACCATCCAACTCCATGCAGGCCAAGAGCAGGCCGACCCGGCAACCGATTCGCGCGCAGTGCCGATTTATCAGACCACATCGTATGTCTTCCACAACGCCGCGCACGCCGAAGCGCGCTTCGGCCTCCAGGACGCCGGCAACATCTACGGCCGCCTGACCAACTCGACACAAGGCGTTTTCGAAGAGCGCGTGGCTGCCATCGAAGGCGGCGTGGCCGGACTGGCCGTGGCATCGGGCGCGGCGGCAATCACCTACGCGTTCGAGAACATCACGGCGGCCGGCGACCACATTGTGGCGGCCAAGACAATCTACGGCGGCACCTACAACCTGCTGGCACACACATTGCCGACCTTTGGCGTCACCGCGACGTTTGTCGACCCGTCGGACATCAATAATTTCGAAAAGGCCATCAGGCCCAACACCAAGGCCGTCTTCATCGAGACGCTCGGCAACCCGAACTCGAACCTGATAAGCATCGAGGCCGTGGCAGAAATAGCTCACCGTCACAGCATTCCGCTAATCATCGACAACACGTTCGGCACTCCTTACGTCATCCGCCCCATCGAACACGGGGCCGACATCGTGGTCCACTCCGCCACCAAATTCATAGGCGGACACGGCTCGTCGCTGGGCGGAGTGATTGTGGATTCGGGCAAATTCGACTGGAAAGCGTCGGGTAAATTCCCGCAGCTGACCGAGCCCGACCCAAGCTACCACGGCGTGCGCTTTGTGGACGCCGCCGGAGCCGCCGCCTACGTGACCCGCATCCGCGCCGTCCTGCTGCGCGACACCGGCTCGACCATCAGCCCGTTCAACGCGTTCATCCTGCTGCAGGGGCTCGAGACGCTGTCGCTGCGTGTCGAACGCCACATCGAGAACGCCCTGCGCGTGGTCGACTTCCTGAGCCGGCACCCGAAAGTCAAGCGCGTCAACCACCCGTCGCTGCCCGACCACCCCGACCACCAGCTCTATCAGCAATATTTCCCGAAAGGTGCCGGGTCAATCTTCACGTTCGAGATTGCCGGCGGCAAGAAAGAGGCGTTCCAATTCATTGACAATCTGGAGATTTTCTCGCTCCTTGCAAATGTGGCCGATGTCAAGTCGCTCGTCATCCACCCAGCCAGCACCACCCACTCGCAGCTCAACGAGTCCGAACTTGCCGAGCAGGGAATCGCACCGGGCACCGTGCGTCTGTCGATTGGCACCGAGAACATCGACGACCTGATAGCCGACATCGACCAGGCGCTGGCCAAGATCTGACCCGCACCCGAACCCAAACTTTATATTGAAAAAAAACTGACAAGAACCTGTTCTGACGAGTGGTATTGCAATGCATGACCCACAGACAAAGGCCGCCGGCAAATTCTGAATTGCCGACGGCCTTGTTTCGTGTGTCAAAATCATTTTTCGATGACCGGATTCATCCGGGCCACTCAATCGTGTCGTCGTCGACGAACGCCGGGCCTATCTGGATGGTCGACAACCGGCCCGACATCGACCAGAGGCTGAGGTTCTTGTCCTCGTAGACGAACAGCCGCAGGTCGGACACCTTCTGCTCCTCGTCGAGCTCGTCTTCGAGGTCCTCCTCGTAGCACTCGCCGTAGCCGAGAGTGTCGACGATGTCGAGCACCTCCTCTATCGGCATCCCGACCCTTATCTTGTCGGCAAGCGTGAAGGTCTCGTCGTCGAACGAGATTTCGACCAGACGATAACCCTCCTCCTTGTCGAACGACAACGAAATCATCGGATTGTCATAATAAAAAATCGTGGCAAGTTCGCCGTCGCCATAGTTTTCGTTTTCGCTTATCTCGTCGGGCTTGCCGATGGCGGCAATCACCTCGTCGCGCGTCATGCCGAATTTCACCTTGTCGAAACCGACTTCGGGCAGTACAGCTGTGTTCATTTGTGTGATTTTTTGAATGTTAGGATTCTAAACTATTTCTTTTTGGGCGCCACAAACACCGAATCGTCTATTTTGGCATTCAACTGCTTGCCGCTCAGCTCATAGAGTGTGTAGCTGCCGTCGGGCTCGATCATCGACAAACTGACCATTGTCATGTCCTGCTTGCTATACGCGAGTTCGAGCTTGCTGATATTGCTCTTGCCGACTTCGATGTCGACCTTCATCGTGTAGACGAATGCGGCCTTGGTTTCGTTGTAGGTCAGGTCGGATGCGCCGAGGCTTGCGAACTCGCCCTTGGTGCACGACAACAGCATGTTGGCCAGCGCGTTGGCCTTGTTGTTCTTGGCGCTCATGGTGCGTGCCTTCCCGCCTCGGCTGATCGTGATCGACTGGCCGTTGATGAGCATAAGCTCGCCGGCGGGCTTGGTATATTTCATGCAGAGCTTGTTGCCTTCGCGGACGTAGCTGCACGTGCCTTCGCTTACGGCCGGCGCGTCCATGAACGACATCTTTTTGGTCTGGGTGAACGTTGATGTGAAAGACGAAACCTTTTCGTTGGCCTTGGCGATTTTGGTGGCCTTGTCGCTACTGAAGTCTATCGAAGTTTGGGCAAAGACGTGCACGCTCATCAAGAGAGCAGCAACCAGAAAATAATTTCTCATAACTGAAACTTTAATCATTAAAATCCTTGAGTAATGTATTCATTCCTATTAGTTCGGAACATGTAAAAAACGAAGTCATCGAGACGCCCAGAATGCCGTGAAGGTTCAGATTCTGGCCTGTCAGATACAGATTCGAAACCGGGGTTTTGGGAGTCAGCATAGTGTACATCAGATTGTTGCAATCTTTCTGTATGCCATACGAACTGCCGTTTTGCGTCAGCGTGTAGTCGTGATAGGTGAGCGGCGTGCTCGTGAAATATCTGTCGACGGCGGCGCGCAGGCCCGGCACATGTTCCTCGGCCATTTCCAGACATTCGGCAGCCTTTCGCTCCTTCAGGTCTTCGTAGCCGCCGCCACGATGTGCAATTTTCGTACCAAACCATTCTGCCACGTCGTCCCAAGCCATCGGCGTGAGCAGATCGACCGTGTCGGCGTAGTCGGAATCGGCGGCGGGAGGCGGGAAACTAATCAGCAGACTGTCGGTCGATGCGTGGGACTGATGCCAAAGGTCGGCGTGCCTGTAGGCGTAGATGTTGCGATTGAGATATTTTATCGTGTTGGGTTTCAGCTTAATATTGACGGTGAACATTCCGAACGTGTTGGGCAGTGCGCAGATGCGCTTGCGGTAAATGTTCCTGATCGACTTGCAGCCGTCGAGCCAGGCCATTGTGGCTGCCGGATGAGCGTTCGAGATGAAACTGTCGGCTTCGATCTGTTCTTCGCCGCCATTAATCCTGACGGCCGTCAGGCGGCCGTCGGTTTCGACTGCGCCGGTCACTTCGGCGCCGGTCATCACCACGCCGCCATTGCTTTCGATGCCTCGGCGCAGCGCTGCGGCAATCTGCATTCCACCACCGCGCAGCCGGTAGGCGCTCTCGATGAACGAGTTGTTGATCTGACCGAAAACATAGAGCGGCAGCTTTTCGGCGTGCAGCTCCATCTTGAGCGACGTGCCCGAGAGGACGTCAAGCAGCAGAGGGTCGGTTATCGTGCGGCTCATGTAGTCGTAGGCCGAATTGGCGAACATCGACATGCCGTAGAAATCTTCGGACCGACGCGGCAGGAAGCTGTTGAACAAGTTGTCGCCCAGCCCCTTGAGTAGCGTCATGTATTCGTCGAGATTGCGACGCTGGTCGGGGAAACGCCTTGCCATGCTGTCGGCAAAAGCCTCGCGGCCGTTGACGAACATGAAGCGCTCACCGCCAATCACCACCTCGTCGAAACCGTCGGCGTCCATGCGCTTCCACGGCAGATCCATCAGGCCGAAATATTTGAAAAGCCGGTTCAGATTCTGACCTTCGTCAAGTGCGCCGACGTAGTGAAAACCTGTGTCGAACGTGCAGCCCATTCGCCTGAAGGTCTGCAGGCATCCGCCTATCTGCGACGTGCGCTCGAGCACGCACACCTTGCGGCCGTGGCGCGACAGAATGTATCCGCATTCGAGCCCGCCCAATCCGGCCCCGACAATTATGACATCATATTTCATCTGCTCCGATTTTTTATCGCCGGCGCCTGGAGTTGCCGAGCCATTTGGCATGAATGTTATATCTTATCATGAAGCGCACCATCAGGTGATACAGAAACGGCTGCAGCGTGTAGGCAATCAGCACGGCCGTGCTCATGCCTATCAGGGTCGTGATGCCGATCGAGGCCAGGGCCGGATGCTTTGCGAAGAGCAGCGAGCCCGTGCCGACAATCAGGACTGCGGCCGAGAAGAAAATGGCCGTCTTGTGGTAGGTGAGCAGCAGCGGTTCGGTTTCGGACCGGGCCTTCGACAGCAGTCCGTCCATCACAAAGATGCTGTAATCGACGCCGATGCCGAAGATAAACGTTGAAATCACGATGTTGATCAGGTTGAATTGCAGACCGAACATTCCCATCACGCCAAGCACCACGAACCAGCTGAGCGACATCGGTGTGAACGCCAGCAGGGCCAGTATCAGGTTGCGATAGGAAATCAGCAGCACCACAAAGACGAACAGCGACGAGATGAGCAGCGCCACGTTGAAGTCGCTGTTGATGGACTTGACCATCTCGCTCGTGTAGAAGAACGGGTCGACTACCAGGGCGCCGCTGATGCTGTCGACGGCCTTGCCGACTTCTTCGGAGTCTTCGGGCCGCACCTGCACCGAGGCAAAGACCATGTAGTGGCCGTCGGTGCACTCGACCATGTTAGCCAGCAGGCCGTCGGGTATCAGGCCCGAGGTGTAGAGCGACTGCGGCACATAATCCTGCTCCATTATCCTGACGAACGGGTCGAACAACTCGGGTTTGAAGCCGTATTTCCGGCCCGACTCATAGATATTCCGGCGCACATCGGACACCTTTTCGGGCGTCCAATAGCTCTTCCAGAGCTCGATGTTCCGACGCTGCTCGGAGGTAGTCAGGAACAGGCGGCTCGACTTAGACACCGAGCGGATTTTGCCCACGGTCCGGAACGAGTCGAGCTTGGCAACGATGCTGCGGCTGATGACGAGTGCCGAGTCGAGAATGCGCGATTCGGCGGCATAGTAGGTCGTGTTGTAGCCGGGCAAAGTCTTGGAAGCAAGCAGGTTCATCGACTTGGTCACCTTGGGCTCGTAGTAGCCGATATTGCGCAGGTTGGAATCGAAAGTGACCCAGCGCGAGGTGTAGAAACAGCAGGCGCACACCACGAGTATCAGGACAATCAGCCACTTCTGACGCTCGAACGGGAACGAGTTGAAGCGTTCGAGCCATGCGAAGGCTTTCTTCGAACGGCGATTGTTGGCCTCGCTGAAGAAATGCGGCAGGAACACAAGGCAGAAGAACGTGGTGCCCACCATGGCGAACGAGGCGAAAAGTCCGAAGTCCTTAAGCAGGTCGGACTTGGTGAACATCAGGCCCAGGAAAGAGCCGATGGTCGTCAGGCAGCCGAGGAACACCGGGACCGTCTGGTCGCGGAGAACGCGCGTGGGCGTGCTGACATATTTGTAATGCGTGATGACGTGCAGGCAATAGCTCAGCGCCACGCCGAGCACTATGGAGCCGATGCCGAGCGCCATGAGCGACATCGAGCCTTTGATGAAGTAAATGATTGTCAGCGAAAAGAATGTGCCGTAAAAAACCGGGCACAGCAACTGGACAAGCGTCATTTTGTTGCGGAAACAGTAGCCGATGATCAGGCATATCACCACAAGCGAGATGCCGACCGTCAGCGCAAGGTCTTTCTTGATCTGACGCGAGTTGTAAACGCTCTGTATGGGCGCGCCGTGGCAGAGAATCTCGACGTCGGGATATTCGGCCGAGAACTTTTCCACCTGTCGCTCAATCAGTTCGACCAGAGCGATGCCGCTTTTCGAGTCGAACGACTTGAAGCTAGGCGAAATGTATGCTATGCCGACCGTGGTGTCGGGCGTGAAGAAGTGGCTGTCGTACATGGCCATGGAGCCGCCAAGCCCGTCCTTGACGTCGACGAAGCGGCCCAGCAGCACGTTGCGCAGGCCTATCGGGTCGCACGCCACAATCTGGCGGAAGGCGATGCCGGCGGCCGACGTCAGGTTTTCATAATTGTCGGACATGCAGCGGCTTATGCTCTCGGGAGTGGTCAGGGTGTCGATTGCGGCCAGAGCCACGCTGTCGGTGAAGAGCGCCACATTGTCGCACATGAAACCCATGGCATCCATTATCAGGTCCTCGTCGATCTTGTAGAGCACGTCGGCAATCAGGCCTGTCGTGTCCGACTCGACCAGCGAATCCACAAAGCTGTCGCTCATCTCGACCAGCATGTCGGGGTCGACCTCGGCCGAATCTCGCGGGGCGAAGAGGACGAAGATCTTGTCCTTGACCCTGAGGTTCGAAAAGGCCAACTGCTCCGAGCTCTCGTCGGTTGTGGACGGCAGCAGTTTGGAGATGTCCTCTTCGTAGGTCACCTGAAGCCCGAAGTAGAGGAAGACGGCCGTGCTCAGCAGCATCAGCAAGTTGCGCAATGGCCTGCGGCGCTTGAAAAAATTGTATATTCTAACGAATAGCTCTGTCATTGGAGGTTGATTTTTCTAATGTTTCCCAAATTCGCCCTTGAGCGCCACGCACACGTCCGCGCCGTTTCTGATTTCGGCGGTCAGGCGCACACGGTCGTCCTGCACGTCGGCAAGCGTCACGACAATGGTCAGACGCGATGCGTTGTCGGGAGTCAGCACGGCCATGAAGCGGCACGACTGCAGGCTGTCTATCCGCAGGCGGCAGCCGGCTGCGCGCTCGGCGCATTCGCGAATCATCTGCACCGAGCAGACTCCCGGGCACACCGGGTTGCCGGGGAAATGGCCGCCATATATTTTATGGTCCCTGTTCAGGGCGATGTCGAACCTGTGTTCGCTGCCCTCGACCTCCGTATTTTCGATTTTAAAGTAACTGCCCAACAACATTAGCTGTCTTTTCTTGTTATGAAAAAAAAGATTTGTTTCTGCGCGGCGATGGCTTTCACACCGACAGTTTCATCTGGCACGTGGCCACGACCTGTCCGTCGGCCGTGGTTTCGGCCGAGAAGAGTGTGATGTTCATCACTTCGGACATGATATGGATTCTGGTGACCAGCCGGTTGCCGGCCTCCGGTAACTTCATCAATCTGAACTTCTTGACCTCGCCAATGTAGCCGACGGGAGTATCGGCGCCGCTTTGCAGTGCCTTATAACCTACAAAAGCCGACGCCGATTGAGCGATATGCTCAATCAGCCCCGGTTCTGTAAAAATTCCGTCTTCGCAAAAGAAATTGTCGTCCTGCACGGTCAATCCTGCAACGCCTTCGACATCGTCGGCACTATAGAGCGTGTCGACCATCAAAATAGGATTGCGCTGTGGAAGAAGTTTCTTGATGTTTTCGCCTTCAAACAAAGTTTGAACGTTCATCTTTATTTGCCAAGTCTTTCGTAAATAAAATCATAGAGGCTGCCGAACGTCTTGACGGCCGCAACTTCCTGACCTTTGATCTTGACGCTGAAAGTGCTTTCGATCAAAGCTACCATATCTACGAGGCTCAGACTATCAAGCTGAAGTGTCTCTTTGATGTTTGCTTCGGGCGTGATGGTTTCCACTTCCACCTCAAATTCTTCAGCCAACACTTCGTTAATCTGCTTAATCAATTCTTCTTTTTCCATATTATCGTTCATTATTCTGATTAAAAATTCGATTTAAAGATTCTTCACCACAAGCGTCGAGTTCGTACCGCCAAATCCGAACGAGTTGGACAGGAAGATGTCGAATTTCTTTTCGACGCGCTTGCTCGGGATGTTCAGCTTGGCCGAGTCCTCGTCGGGGTTCTCGAAGTTGAGGTTCGGAGCTATGAAGCCGTTCTTCATCATCAGCATCGAATAGATGATTTCGCTGGCGCCTGCCATCCACATTTCGTGGCCGGTCTGGCCCTTTGTCGACGTCACTTCGGGGCGCACGTCGCCGAAGACCTGATAGATGGCCTTGGCCTCGTTCTGGTCGCCCACGTGGGTCGAGGTGGCGTGTGCGTTGATGTAGCCGATGTCGTTGATGCTGATGCCCGAGAGCTTGATGGCCATGCTCAGCGAGCGTGCCGGGCCGTCGACGTTGGGCACCGAGATGTGGTCGCCGTTGGACGAGAAGCCGTAGCCGAGCACCTCGGCCAGGATGGGCGCGCCGCGCTTGACGGCCGATTCGTAGCTTTCGATTATCACCGTGGCAGCGCCGCCGCCCGGCACCAGTCCGTCGCGGTCGCGGTCAAACGGGCGCGATGCCTTGGTGGGGTCGTTTTCGCGGATCGAGAATGCGCTGATGCCGTCGAAACTGCCTATCGAGAACGGGTTGACTTCCTGCGCGCCGCCGCAGACCACCATGTCCTGCAGGCCGTTGCGTATCAGCAGCGCTCCGAGGCCGATGGCGTGCGAGCCGCTGGCGCAAGCGCCCGACACGGTCAGGTTGATGCCTTTGAGCTTGAAGATGCACGAGAGGTTCATCGTCACGGTCGAGTTCATCGACTTGAAGATGGCGCCCGAGCCGACCAGCGTGGTGTCTTTCTTCTCGCGCATCGTGTCGACGCTGCGGACCACGGCGTCGGCGCTGCTGTCGTTGCCATAGAGCAGGCCCACTTCGTGGCTGTCAAGGTAATCCTGGTCGATTTTGGCGTTGCGCAGGGCTTCGGCGGTGGCCACGTAGGCATATTGCGCCTGCTCGGGCATGTAGACACGCTGGTTGCGCGAAAGGACGCCTTTCAGGTTCGGTTCTTCGATATATGCGGTCAGGCCGGAGCGGAAACCCATCTCCTTGCGTTTGGGGTCCAGCACGATGCCCGACTTTGCCGTGTACAGGGCATCGCGCACTTCGTCAAGGTTTTTGCCCAGACACGAGTAGATGCCCATTCCGGTTATTACAACTCTTTTTTCCATAATTATTGTGTCTCTCTAATTTATTTCTAATTCATTCACTTTGATTTGACTAACTGATCCAATCGTCCGAAAATCCGACTGCGCAGAGCCGCAAGTTCGCTAAAATTGTTCGTTTTTCGCAATCTTTCGCACCTGATTTCGCTGATGACTTTTATCGAATCAATGTAGTATCGGTAAGCGAACAGCCCAAGCAACGGCAAAGATATAACATGAATTGCAGCTAACAAGGCCGATTCGGTAAAATACCAGTCAAAGGCGAAAGTTATTGCATAGAGCAGCGGGATTGTCACCAGGACGCTGACGCCGAAGTTGACCGAACTGGTGAAGAGTCGGTCCTTGAGCCTGCGGGTGATAAGTTTGGGCAGATGATAGATCAGGATATTGGGCACCAGCGCGAAGACGAACAGTGGCAGCAGCAGCAGTCTGACCGCGATCTGCAGTGCCACGATGGGTGCCGAGAAGGCTTTGTCGAAGTTCCAGTCGCGCAGGTTGAGGCGGCGGGTTTCCGACTTCAGGCGCAGCACGTCGGCATAGAGCTGCTCCACCTGTTCGGGCTGGCTCTGCCGTGCGGCGTCGAGGGCGGCCACGAGCTGCCGGTCGGTAGTCAGCTTTTCGTCGAGGTGCGTGGCGCTGGCTCCGCAGGCCGTGGCGTAGCGATGGCCGTAGGTGTTGCGGATGTAGTCGATGGCCTCGTAGTTGGCCTGGTCGTCGATGCTCAGCATCAGCCCGAGCATCTGCTCGCGCACTTTTCTGCTGGCCTCGCGCTGAGCGGTGCGCGGTTTGGTGCGATAGAGTTCGTAGTAGTCGGCCAGCGAAATCGGGGTGCCGTAGCGGATGACGACGTCCTTGCGCATGTGGAAGTAGTCTTCGTAGTGGTTGCAGGCCGGCAGAATCTTGATGTCGGTGGCGAAGTCGGCGCGGGCGGCCGTCTCAAAGGCCAGCCTGATGTAGCCGAGCGAGAACTCGCCGAGCCAGTGGTTGTCCTGATGTCCGGCTTCGGGGAAGATGACCAGCGTGCGGCCGCTCAGCAGTTCGGTGCCGGCCACGTCCCATGTGGAGGCGTTTTTTGAGAGTGCCGATTCGCCGTCGAAGCTCATGCGGTAGGCCGGCAGCAGTCCGTTGCGACGCAGCCACTTGGCCACCAGCGGCCGCGAAAAGACGTCGGCGCGGGCCAGGAAGCAGGCCTTGCGGCGGAGCGAAAACAGGATGTGCAGCGGGTCGTTCATGCAATTCTGGTGATTGCACGCTATGATCAGCGGCGTGCCGTCGGGCGGGATGTTCTCGCGCCCCACGAAGGTCACTCGCCGAAAGTATATTTTATTATGGAAAAACCTCAGATAAGCCCTGAATGCCCTGAACAGTAACGACGGGCGCAGTTTCCGTTTATCAATATCGACTTCCATTCTGTTTCGTTAATATCTCTCGTCGTTTTTGGGTTGATTCGATGGCGTCATGCGTTCATCGCACAAAAAAACGTTGCGAATTTAGACATTGAAACCCAAAATTCAAATTATTGGTTTTTGCCCGGTCCAAATTGTTGTCCGAATCACTTCTTTTGTGGTCCGAGAGGCATTTTTGAGCGTTTCAGCGTGCCGGACGCGGTGCTGCTTTGTCAGCGGCGCCGGAGCGACTGCATCGACTCGTTGACCAGCATGGCGTCGGCCATCACCATGGCGGCCATGGCTTCCACTATCGGCACGGCGCGCGGCACCACGCACGGGTCGTGGCGGCCCTTGACGGTTGTCAGCACGCTCTCGCCCAGCGAGTTGACCGTGGGCTGCTCCATCAGTATGGTGGCCGTGGGCTTGAAGGCGACGCTGAAGTAGATGTCTTCGCCGTTGGAGATGCCGCCTTGTATGCCGCCGCTGCGGTTGGTCTGCGTCCCCACCCTGCCGTCGGGGCGGATGCAGAAGAGGTCGTTGTGCTGCGAGCCGCGCATCCGTGTGCCGGCAAATCCCGAGCCGTATTCGAAGCCCTTGGCCGCGTTGATGCCCAGCATGGCGTAGGCCAGTCGGGCCTGCAGCTTGTCGAACACCGGTTCGCCCAGGCCGGCCGGCACTCCGCGCACCACGCAGGTCACCACTCCGCCAACGGAGTCTTTGGCGTCGCGGGCCGATTCGATGCAGGCCTTCATGCGCTCGGCAACCGAGGGGTCGGGGCAGCGGACGGCGTTGCTCTCGGCCGCGGCAAGGTCGAGGTGCTCGTAGGTCTGCTCCAGCCTGACGTCGCCCACGGCCGATGTGTAGGCCGACACGGTGATGCCGAAGTGGCGGAGCATTATCTTGGCCAGCGCGCCGCCCACCACTCGGGCTATCGTCTCGCGGGCCGACGAGCGTCCGCCGCCGCGATGGTCGCGCAGGCCGTATTTCTGCAGATAGGCGTAGTCGGCGTGCGAGGGGCGGAAGACGTCAACGATGTTGCCGTAGTCCTGCGAACGCTGGTCGGTGTTGCCCACCACAAAGCCGATGGGCGTGCCGGTGGCCTTGCCGTTGAAGATGCCGCTGAAAAAGGTGACGCGGTCGCTCTCGTTGCGCGGCGTGGTTATCGACGACTGCCCCGGCCGACGCCTGTCGAGCTCGGCCTGCACGAAGTCGGTGTCGACGTCGAGGCCGGGCAGCATGCCGTCGACCACGCCGCCCACGCCGTTGCCGTGCGATTCGCCGAACGAGGTGAGCCTGAAGAGTGTGCCAAATGTGTTTCCTGCCAAGGTCGTAAGTTTTTCGCGGGTGATGATTATTGCCTATGCCGGTACCTATTTATTAATGGTGGCAGCAGCAGCCGTGGTCATGGTCATGGTCGTGATCGTCGCAGTCGCAACCGCAGTCGCCGCCGCAGCTGCCGCCACATCCGCCGCCGCACTGGTGGGGCGTGCAGGCTTCGATGATCTCGGCTTCGGTGGCGTCGCGCACTTCGATTACCCGGCCCGAGAAGTATAGGTCCTCGCCGGCCAGCGGGTGGTTGAAGTCCATCTTGACGTGGTCGCCGGTCACTTCGAGCACTATGCCGTCCAGACGCTGGCCGTTGGCGCCCATCATGGGGATGTGGTTGCCAACCACCAGCAGGTCGGTGCGCTCCTGCCCGTTGACCACGAAGATGTTTTTGGGCAGATCGACGATGGCCTCCTTGTTGAGTTCGCCATAGGCGTCGGCGCAGGGAATGAATATCGTGAAGTCGGCACCCGATTCGAGGCCTTCGAGCCCGCTCTCGAACTTTTCGAGCATCCGGCCGCTGCCAAAGAGGAATCGGAGCGGCGCTGCGCTGTCGGTTTTTTCTACTATTTCGCCTTCGGCGCTGCCGGTGCGGAGCTCGTAGCTCAGGGTCACGAACTTGTTCTTTTCTATTTTCATCTGTATTCCGATTAATTTATTTTCTGTAACAAACATCTGAATGCCACGCCTTTGCACAGGGCGCGGCATTCGCGGCCGACGTTTTTACGGCCGTGCAAATATATCTAATTTTCTGACTTATGGCAACCGCCGCCGACAATCGACCCTCAGGCCCCGGAGCGGCTGCGTGCAAAACGGGCGGCGATGTATGCAGTCAACAATAAAAAAAGTACTTTTGCGGCGTTCCGAACACAAGACAGAAGTGATACGAGACAAAGTAGTGATAGTTACAGGAGCGTCGTCGGGGATAGGCCTGGCGTGCGTCAAAGCATTTGCACAAAAGGGCTCGCGGGTGGTGCTGGCGTCGCGCAGCCGCGAACGGCTCGACGAGGTAGGAGCGCAGCTGCAGGCCGAAGGGCATCAGTGCCTTGTGGTCCGCACCGACGTCAGCCGCGAAGACGACTGCCGCCATCTGATCGAAGCCACCATCGAACGCTTCGGCCGCATCGACATCCTGATCAACAACGCCGGCCTGTCGATGCGCGCCAACTTCAAGCAGGTGGAACTGAGCGTGCTGCACCGGCTGATGGACGTCAACTTCTGGGGCACGGTCTACTGCACACGCTACGCGCTGCCACACATCCTGCGCACCAAAGGCAGCATAGTGGGCATCTGCTCGGTGGCCGGCTTCATCGGACTGCCCGGGCGCACCGGCTATTCGGCATCGAAATTCGCCATGCGCGGATTCCTTGAGACCATCCGCAACGAAAACCTCGGCCATCACCTCCACGTGCTCATAGTGGCACCCGGCTTCACGGCATCGAACGTGCGCAAATCGGCACTGACCTTCGACGGCACGCCGCAGGGCAGCACACCGCGCGAAGAAGGCAAAATGATGACCGCCGACGAGGTGGCCGCCAAAATATGCCACGCCGTCAGGCACCGGCGCAACAAGCTGATACTGACGCTGGTCAACGGCAAGCTGGCCCTGGCCATCAACAAGCTCTTCCCGAAGCTGATAGCCCGCGTGGCCTACCGCAAGATGCTGCGCGAACCCGACTCGCCCATCGAACCAACCGACTCAAAATCAGAACCGATATGATCGAAACCAAATCGACACTCAGGGTTCGCTATGCCGAGACCGACAAAATGGGCGTGGTCTATCATGCCAACTACGCCATTTACTTCGAGATGGCCCGCACCGAAATGTTCAGGCAGATTGGCCTGCCCTACACGCAGATGGAGGCCGACGGCATAATGCTCCCGCTTGTCGACCTGCACATCAACTACAAACGCCCCGCACACTACGACGACCTGCTGACCGTGGTCACGCAGCTGCGCGAGATGCCCGGCGTGCGCATCCGGTTCGACTACAGCATCTTCAACCAGGAAGACCAGCTGCTTGTGGACGGATACACGACACTCGCGTTCATCGACACCGTGCGCAACCGACCCACACGCATTCCCGAAAACGTCCGCGCCGGACTGAGCCGCTTCTTCGAAAACGACACCAAACACTAACAACCTAAAAATAACGAACCACCATGAAACACATCCTGACAGCGTGCATCATAGCCATCGCACTGGCCGGCTGCGCATCGCACAAGGGCTCGTCGAGCCTCAAGACATCCAAAAGCCGCAGCACCACCGCCACGTCGCGACCCAAGCCCAAGCTGGCTCCCACCATAAAACCGGCCGACGACACGGCCGCCACCGCCACCGCCGCACCCAGACCCAAGCCCGCGCCGGCACCCGAACAGACCGCCACTGTCGAGAAAGTGACCACGCCCGAACCGG
>CALYZD010000023.1 GCA_945607565.1 uncultured Bacteroidales bacterium
TGCTGCTGTTGCTGCTGATCTTTGTTCTGATCCTTATTCTGATCTTTGTTTTGATCCTTGTTTTGCTCCTGATCTTTCAGCATCTTCTTGGCAGCCACAAGGTTGTAGCGCGCCTCATTGTCCTGCGGATTGTAGCGCAGCGACTGCTTGAAGGCCTCGACGCTCTTGTCGTACTCCTTTTTCAGGTAATGGCAATCGCCCATGTTGTGGTAGAGCTGCGACAGGCGGTCGCGGTCGGTCTGGGTCGATGCCAACTTCTGATACTGCTCGAGCGCCTCGTCGATTTTCTGCTGCTTGAAGAGCGAATTGGCCAAGTTGTAGTTGGCCTCATACGACTCGGGGCTGACGTCGAGCGCTCGCTTGTTCGATATTTCGGACTCCACATAATTGCCGTCGGAATATTCGGAATAGCCCTGACGGATGAACTTTCGCTCTTTCTGCGCATTGGCCGATGCAACGAACGCCAACGCCGCTATGGCTGCAATTAACAATTTCCTCATGGCATGATTCTATTTTGGTTCGATGAAATAATCTTTGGTCTCGCGCACGCTCCGCCTGAAGATGTCGATGCCGCGCAGACGCTTGTTCTTGCGCTCGAGCAGCAGCAGGTCGGCCAGCAGCAGCAGGAGCACCAGCGCCTCGACGTATTGGAAGCGATTGTTGTATTCGGAATAGACTTTGGTCTCGAACTCCTTCTTTTCGAGATGGTTGAGTTCCGACAGCAGATTGTTGATGCCGCTGCGGATATTGTTGCCCTGCACATAGGCACCGTCGCCGGCCGCGGCAATCTGCATCAGCGCGTCCTCGTTTATCTTGGTGATGACCACGTTGCCGTCGCGGTCCTTGATGAAGTTGCTCTTGCTGCCGGCCGCCAGCGGGATGGGCGACCCCTTGACCGTGCCCATGCCCACCGTGTAGACGCGAATGCCACGCTCGGCGGCTGCGGCTGCGGCCCGGACGGCGTCGTCCTCGTGGTTCTCGCCGTCGGTGATGAGCAGGATGGCGCGGTTGACGTCCTCGACGGGCGAGAACGAGTTGACACACATGTCGATAGCCTGTCCGATGGCCGTGCCCTGGGTGGGCACCATGTCGGTCGACACCGACGAGAGGAACATCTTGGCCGAGGCATAGTCGGTGGTGATGGGCAGCTGCACGTAGGCCTGCCCGGCAAACACCACGAGGCCGATGCGGTCGTTGCCCAGCTGGTCGACCAGGCGCGCAACGGCCATCTTGGCCATTTCGAGGCGCGAGGGCTTGAGGTCGGGCGCGTTCATGCTGTTCGACACGTCGAGGGCTATCATCAGCTCGATGCCTTTGCGCTTGACAGTTTCGAGCTTGGAGCCGAACTGCGGCCCGGCCAAGACGATGACTTGCAGCACAAACGCCGCCAGCAGCAGCGACGTCTTGACCGCCGTGCGCCGTGCCGACACCATCGGCATCAGGTGCAGGATGAGCGTCGGCTTGCCGAATGACTGCAACGAGCGCTTCTTGCTCCTGAAAAACGTCAGGAACAGCAGCGCCAGCAGCGGCACCAGCAGCAGCAGGTACAAATAGTGCGGATTGGCAAATCTGAATGTATCTTCCATAACCTAAATTTTCTCTTCTTAGTTCGTCGTATTTGTGGTTGATGCTCAATCGATTAAGGCAGATTGCGCAGCACCGTGTTCTTGAGTATGATCTCGGCCAGCAGCAGCACCATGGCGGCCAGGGCAAAGAGCATATATTCGTCGGAGCGGCGCGTGTATTCCTTGACGTCGATTTTGGTTTTCTCCAGCTGATCGATCTCGGCATAGATGCCCTTGAGGCTGTCCTTGTCGGTGGCGCGGAAATAGGTGCCGCCGGTCATCTCGGATATCTGGCGGAGCAGCGCCTCGTCGATCTTGACCTCCTCGTCGCGATACTGGATGCCGAAGACGGTCTGATAGGGGAACGGCGCCGTGCCCATGGTGCCCACGCCGATGGTGTAGACGCGGACGCCGAATGTGCGCGCAATCTCGGCCGCCGTCAGTGGCGAGATCTCGCCGCGGTTGTTGACGCCGTCGGTGAGCAGGATGATGACTTTGCTCTTGGCCTTGCTGTCTTTGATGCGGCTGACGGCCGTGCCCAGGCCCATGCCGATGGCCGTTCCGTCTTCGAGCATGCCGATGCGGATGTCGCGGAAGAGGTTGACCAGCACGGCGTGGTCGGTGGTCAGCGGGCACTGGGTGAAGCTCTCGCCCGAGAAGATGACCAGGCCGATGTTGTCGTTGGGCCGGCCGGCTATGAACTGCGTGGCCACGTCTTTGGCGGCCTCGAGGCGGTTGGGCTTGAAGTCTTCGGCCAGCATACTGCCCGAGATGTCGATGGCCATCACAATGTCGATGCCCTCGGTGGTCTCGTTGTGTATGCGGTTCGACGACTGCGGACGCGCCAGCACGCATATCACGGCTGCCAATGCCAGCATCCGCAAGATCATCGGCACATGACGCAGATAGACGCGCCACGTGGGCTTCTGCCCGGCAAAGGGGCTCAGCGTCGACATCTGCAGGGCGGGCTGCATGGTGCGGTGCTTCCAGACGTACCAAGCCACGTAGGCCGGGATGACCAGCAGCAGGTAGAACAGTCCGGGGTGTAGAAATGTTATGTTGCTCATTGTTCAATCGTTTTGGGTGATTCGGCCGGGGCGGCTGGTGACGGCTCGTCGGTGGGGGCTTGGGGCTGAGGCTTGGTGCCGGTCACAAAGCCCACGGCGCGGCTCATGGCCAGGTCGTTTTCGGAGGCGGCGGGTTCCATGCGTGCGAACTTGACGAAGTCGGCGCCCGAGAGCACCTCGTTCATGTCGGAGAGCAGCCGGGGGTCGATGGCCTTGAGTTCCTTCAGGCTGTCCATAATCTGATCGGTGGTGCTCTCCATGGCCTGCACGCCGAAGCGGTCGGCCACATAGCGGCGCAGCGTGTCGGTCAGTTCCGAATAGTATTCCTTGGTGCGGTTGTGCTGCCAGAGTTGCCGCTGGCGGATGTCTTCGAGCATCCTCAGGGCCACCACGTCGCAGGGCTCGGCGGGCTTGGCGGGTGCGGCAAAGATGCGCTTGCCCTTGTGGCGCATGTAAATGATCACTCCGCCCGCAATCAGCGCCACCACGACCAGCGCGCCCAGCAGCCATGGCCAGTATTGCAGCAGCTCCGACAGGCGGAAGGGCGCGTCCATGGCGTCCTTGATGTCGGTGATGCGTGCCTCGCCCGTCTGCTCGTCGACCTCGATCTGCTGGAACGGGTTGATCACGTTGAGCGCCAGCGACTCGGTAGCGTGTGTCACCGTGGTGTCGGGCAGCACTTGGCTGAACTCGATGGGCGGGATGTAGTGCAGGCCGCTGTCGAACGAGGTCAGGATGTAGCGGCGCTCGATCGATATCAGGCCGTTGCCGCGCGAGAGCGTGTCGGCCTCGCCCGCTTCCACTATCTCGACGTCGGCCGCCAGCGTGTCGGCCGGCTGCGGAAACAGCAGCGTGGCCGTCTCGGGATAGGTGGCGCGCAGATGCAGGCCGACCTGTCCGCCCATGAAGATGGTGGTCGAGTCGAGGCGGACGCTCACGTCCACGGTCTGGGCGTGGAGCGATGCTGCCGCCAGCACCGCGGCCGCCGAAAATAGGTATCTGTTGATGTTCATAAGCTCTTGGTTATGATTGACGTTTTGAATCGGTTGTCGGTCAGGCCCGCTGCTTGAAGAGCGCTATCAGCGAGCGGACGTAGTCGTCGTCGGTGCGCACCTTAACGTGGTCGACCCCGCTGCGGACAAAGGCCGTGCGCAGGCGCTCGTCGTGGCGGCGCCAGTGCTCGGCGTAGGCGGCCCTCACCCTCGCGCTCGACGTGTCGACCCAGCGCTCGGCGCCCGTCTCGGCATCGAGCATCTTGACCAGCCCGATGGCCGGCAGCGTGGTTTCGCGCTCGTCGTAGACCTGGATGGCGGCCACGTCGTGCTTGTGCCCGGCTATGCGGAGCGACTTTTCGAAGTCGTCGGCCATGAAGTCGGAGATGACGAAGGCCGTGCACCGCTTCTTGATGGCGTTGGTCAGATAGCGCAGGGCGCAGTTGATGTCGGTTCCGCGCTCGGCGGGCTGAAATGTCAGCAGCTCGCGGATGATGTGGAGCACGTGCTTCTTGCCCTTCTGCGGCGGGATGAATTTCTCGACTCGGTCGCTGAAGAACATGACGCCTATCTTGTCGTTGTTCTGGATGGTCGAGAAGGCAAGCGTGGCGGCCATTTCGGTCACCAGATTCTTCTTGAAGCGCACCTGTGTGCCGAACTCGCGCGAGCCCGACACGTCGATGAGCAGCATCACCGTGTTCTCGCGCTCCTCTTCGAATATCTTGATGAAGGGGCGGTTGAACCGCGCCGTAACGTTCCAGTCGATGTTGCGCACGTCGTCGCCAAACTGATATTCGCGCACCTCGCTGAAGGCCATGCCGCGCCCCTTGAATGCCGAGTGATATTCGCCGGCGAAGATGTGGTTCGACAGGCCGCGGGTCTTTATCTCGATCTGACGCACTTTCTTGATCAATTCGGTCGTTTCCATATCGTTGTGCTTCTGCAGATTTGCTGTGTTCGGTTTTTGATTGGTTTCGCGTTGGCAGATGCCGCCGACGCCGCTAAGGCACCTCCACCTGATTGAGGATTTCGCTGATGATTTCCTCGGTGGTCACGTTGTTGGCCTCGGCCTCGTAGGTCAGGCCGATGCGGTGACGGAGCACGTCGTGGCAGACGGCGCGGATGTCTTCCGGAATCACGTAGCCGCGGCGCTTGATGAAGGCGTAGGCCTTGGCAGCCATGGCGAGGCTGATGCTGGCGCGAGGCGAGGCTCCGCACGAAATCATCTCCTTGAAGTGCTCAAGCTTGTACTGCTCGGGGAATCGGGTGGCGAACACGATGTCGACGATGTAGCGCTCGATCTTCTCGTCCATGTAGACGTCTTTGACCACCTGACGGGCGCGGATGATGTCGTCGGGCTTTAGCAGACGGTTGGGCTGCGGGAAGCTCTTGGCAAGGTTGGAGCGCACGATAAGCTGCTCCTCGTCCTTCTTGGGGTAGTCGATGACCACCTTGAGCATGAAGCGGTCGACCTGCGCCTCGGGCAGCGGATAGGTTCCCTCCTGCTCTATCGGGTTCTGCGTGGCCATCACAAGGAAAGGCTGCGGCAGCTTGTAGGTGGCGTCGCCGATGGTCACCTGGCGCTCCTGCATGGCTTCGAGCAGCGCGCTCTGCACCTTGGCCGGGGCGCGGTTGATTTCGTCGGCCAGCACGAAGTTGGTGAAGATGGGGCCCTGCTTGACCACGAACTCCTCGGTCTTCTGGCTGTAGATGAGCGTGCCCAGCAGGTCGGCAGGCAGGAGGTCGGGGGTGAACTGAATGCGCGAGAAGTCGGCGTCCACAATCTTGGCCAAAGTATTGATAGCCAGCGTTTTGGCCAGACCCGGCACACCTTCGAGCAGAATGTGGCCGTCCGACAGCAGGCCGATGAGCAGGCTCTCGACAAGATGCTTCTGGCCAACTATCACTTTGTTCATTTCGAGCGAAATGAGGTCTACAAACGAACTCTCCTGCTTGATGCGCTCGTTGAGTTCTTTAATATCCACTGCTTCCATTTCTTTGTTTTTAGTTATTCGTTACCTTTATTTTTACTGTGTTTTTCCTGATTATGCCCTGCCCTTGCGGCAAAAGCAACGCAAATTTAGCATTTCGGCATCACCCTGAAACTTTTTTATACGACTTTCGGTTTGCGCACAACATAGGGCACCGGCCGTGCCATCTGCGTCGATATTGAAGCAAAGCCGACGTTGGTTGAAGCAAAGCCGGCGTTGGTTGACCCAATCGACCCGCACGACGCCGGCCGGCTTGCGCATAGCGATATTTTGCTGACATTTGCGCATCAACCCTGATAAAACAACGACACAGATGAACATCGAAACCGTCAGAGACTACTGCCTCGGCCTGCCGCTGGTCACCGAAGACTTCCCCTTCGACGAGACCACGCTGACATTCAGGCTGCTGGGCAAGATATTCGCCGTGGTCGACCTCGACCGGCCGCAGTGGCTCACCCTCAAGTGCGACCCCGAACGCGCCATTGAGCTGCGCGAGGAGCACGCCGAGATTGAAGGTGCATGGCACTGGAACAAAAAGTACTGGAACCAGATAGACCTCTCCGGCTCGCTGCCCGACGCCCTGACGGAGCGTCTGATCAGGCACAGCTACGCCGAGGTGGCCCGCAAGCTGACGCGCAGGGAACGCGCCGAGCATCCCGAAGTGATCGCCGTGGCCGAATGACCGCCGCCGCAGCGCCCCGCCCCACCCCGCAACCCGCAACAAATAAGCCGGCGGCGCACTATGCCAAACCGTCCGGATTGACTACTTTTGCCGTCCGGAAAAAAACAACGAAACACGCAAGATGACAGACAACCTGAAACGATACCGGATAATCCTGGCGAGCGGTTCGCCACGCCGGCAGGAACTGATGAAAGAACTTGGAATACAATTCGAAACGATAGTCAAAGACGACGTGGACGAGACCTATCCGCCCACCCTCAACCCCAAGCACGTGGCCGAATACATAGCCCTGCAGAAGTCGCGCGCCTACGCGGCCGAAGTGATGCAGGGCAACACCCTCGTGGTGACGGCCGACACGGTGGTGGTGTGCGACACGCGCATCATGGGCAAGCCCTTCAACGCCAAAGAAGCCGTCAGCATGCTGCGGACGCTCTCGGGCAAGACCCACCGCGTGGTGTCGGGCGTGGCACTGACCAGCGCCGACAAGCAGGTGTCGTTCTCGGTCAAGACCAAAGTCACCTTCCGCACCCTCGACGACAGGGACATCCGCTACTACGTGGAGCACTTCAGGCCGCTCGACAAGGCCGGCGCCTACGGCATTCAGGAATGGATAGGCCTTGTGGGCATCGACCACATCGAAGGCAGCTACCACAACGTGATGGGACTGCCCACACAGCGCCTCTTCGCCGAGCTCCGCAACTTCTGACCCCGAAAAACAAAATTCAAAACCCGACATGAAACAACTCAATATCCTGACCTTCGCTGCACTGATGGCAGCGCCGGCCACCAGCCTCAGAGCCGACGAAGGACAATGGCTCCCGATGCTCATCGACAAGAACATAGCCCAGATGCAGCAGATGGGATGCCGCCTCGAAGCCGACGACATCTACAGCCTCAACCACACCTCGCTCAAAGACGCCGTGGTCATATTCGGAGGCGGATGCACCGGCGAAATGGTGTCGGACAGCGGACTGCTGCTGACCAACTATCACTGCGGATACGACGCCATACAATATCTCAGCACCGTGGAGCACGACTATCTGACCGACGGCTTCTGGGCCACCGGACGCGCCGACGAACTGCCCGTGCCCGGACTGACGGTGACGTTCCTCATCAGCGTCCGCGACGTGACCGACAGCGTGACGATGGGCCTGACGCCCGACATGCCCGAACGCCAGGCCGCACAGGTGCGCCGCCGCAACATCGAACTGATCGAGCGGCGAGCCGTGGGCTCGTCGCACTACACGGCCACCGTCAAGCCGTTCTTCAACCGCAACCAGTATCTGCTCTTCGTCAACGAGGTCTTCACCGACGTCCGCCTCGTGGGCGCGCCGCCCTCGCGCATCGGCAAGTTCGGCGGCGACACCGACAACTGGGTCTGGCCGCGTCAGACGGGCGACTTCTCGATGTTCCGCGTCTACGCCGGCGCCGACAACAGGCCCGCACCCTACTCGGCCGCCAACCGTCCCTACCGCCCGCGCAAGCATCTGACCATCAGCACACGCGGCGTCCACGAAGGCGACTTCACGATGGTGATGGGCTATCCGGGCACCACCAACGAATACGCCCCCTCGCACAACGTGGCCATGACCACCCGCGACATCAACCCGCGAATGATAGAACTGCGCACCGCCAAGCTCGACGTCATGAACCGCCACCAGAAGCAGGACCCCGCCATCCGCATCAAATACGACGCCAAGAACGCCTCGACGTCGAACGCATGGAAAAAGTGGCAGGGCGAGAACACCGGCCTGGCCCACTTCGACGCCATCGGCAAGAAGCAGGCCTACGAAGCCCGGCTGACGCAATGGATCGAGGCCGACAGCGCACGCCGCGCACGCTATGGCAGCATCCTGCCCGCCTACGCCCAAATCTATCCGCGCTACGCACAGCTCCACCTGGCCGACCGCTACTATGGCGAGATGTGCTATCGCGGAGGCATCGAGACGATGGAAGTGGCCGCCATGGTCAGGCCACTGATTGAGACCACGCTCGACGGCCGCAAGCCCACACGCCAGCACATCGACAGCGTAGCCGCCGAGCTCGAGCTGTTCTACAAAGACTACGACGCCGCGCTCGACCGCGAGATGTCGGCACGGGTGCTCGAATGCTACCTCGGCGGCACTCCGGCCCAGTGCCGCCCGGCAACGCTCACGCCCGACAGCGCCCAGGCCGTGGCCCTGCGCATCACCGCCGGCATCTGCGCCGACAGAGCCCGGATGATGGCCGCCCTTGCCCGCTGGAACCGCCGCACCGCACGCCGTCTGGCCGCCGACCCCGCCATGCTGCTGCTCGACACGCTGACGGCCGCCGCACGCCGGCACATCGACGAATACCGCCAGCTGGCCGACACCCTGCGGACGCTCGACCGACTCTACATGAAGGCGCAGATGGACTTTGAGCCCGACCGCCACTTCTACCCCGACGCCAACTTCACCATGCGCGTGGCCTACGGCACCGTGTGCGGATACACTGGCTGCGACGGCACACGGCACGACTACTTCACCACACTCGACCAGATAATGGAGAAGAACCGGACCGGCAACCCCGACTTCGACATTCCCGAACGCCTCGCCGAGCTCCACCGCACACGCGACTACGGCAGCTACGCCGAAGACGGACAGATACGCACCTGCTTTGTGGCCAACAACCACACCACGGGCGGCAACTCGGGCAGCCCCGTCCTGAACGCCGACGGCCACCTCGTGGGCCTCAACTTCGACCGCGCCTGGGACGGCATAATGAGCGACACCATGTTCGACCCCGCCATCTGCCGCAACATCACGCTCGACATCCGATACCTGCTCTTCGTGGTCGACAGATACGCCGGCGCCGGATACCTGCTGCGCGAAATGACGTTCGCACGCTGAAACCCGGGGCAAGAACCGACACACTTTGCAATCCCTCCTAATCCGCGCACTCTCCGGCAAGATTTGGAGGGATTGCCTTTTGGGGCCGGATTCCGCATCCGTCGCCACGAAAATAATCTACCTCAGCGCACTTGAGTCCGTTGTTTTTTAGTAAATTGCCAATCCGTCCGGTCAAGACGGACGCAATCGTCAGAACCAAAAACACCATACCATGAAAGACACAGCACGGACAATTGCCGCAGCGGCTCTGCTGGCAGCCGCCACCACGGCCAACAGCCAACTGATCATCAACGAGTTGATGCAGTCCAACATCGACTGCGTGATGGACGACCTGAACGAATTTCCCGACTCGTGGGTCGAGCTCTACAACAGCGGGACGCAGGCGGCAGACCTGAGCGCCTACTCGCTGGCCGACACCGACGACCCCTCGCAGGCCTGGGCGCTGCCGGCCGTCACGGTGCAGCCGGGCGGCCACGTCCTTGTCTGGTGCGACAAAGAGGCGCAGGGCCTCCACACGCCGTTCAGGCTCGAGTCGGGCAAGGGCTGCGCGGTCTATCTGTTCGCCTCGGGCGCGGCGGCCGACAAGGTCGAGGGCCTCAAGAAGCAGCCGGCGCCCAACATCGCCTGGGGGCGGCAGACCGACGGCGCCGACACGTGGGGATACATGGCCACGCCCACGCCCGGAGCCTCCAACTGCGGGCAGACGTGCAGCGAGATACTCGGCGAGCCGGTGTTCGGCACCGCCGGCAGTGTGGTGGAACAGGGCTCGTCCATCGAGCTGACACTGAGCCTGCCCGAAGGCTCGGCGCCGGCAGAAATCAGATACACCACCGACGGCTCCGAACCAACCGCATCGAGCCCGCTCTATCAGACGCCTATCAGCATCGGCACCACCACCGTGGTCCGCGCCAAGCTCTTTGCCGACGGCTATCTGTCGCCGCGCTCCAGCACGCAATCCTACATCTTCCACAGCCGCAAGGTGACGCTGCCGGTCATCTCCATAGCGTCGGACAGCCGCTATTTCTACGACAACACGATCGGCATCCTCGTCGACGGCACCTACAACGCCGACGCCAAAAACTACGAATACGACTGGCGCAGGCCCATCAACTTCGAGTTCTTTGCCGCCGGGCAGACGCCGAGCAGCCTCAACCAGCTGTGCGAGACGCGGATAATGGGCGGAGCCTCGCGCGGCGCACAGCTCAAGTCGCTCGCCCTCTACGCCAACAAACGCTTCGGGCAGAAGCGTTTCGAATACGAATTCTTTCCCGACCAGCGCCCGGGCATCAGCGACTTCAAGTCGATTGCGCTGCGCAATGCCGGCAACGACTTCGACTACCTCTACATGCGCGACGCCATCATCCAGCGCACCATGGCATCGCACACCGACCTCGACTGGCAGGCCTGGCAGCCCGCAATAGTCTATGTCAACGGCGAATACAAGGGGATGCTCAACATTCGCGAACGCAGCAACGAAGACAACATCTACACCAACTACGACGGCCTCGAAGACATCGACATGTTCGAAAACTGGTGGGAGCTCAAAAGCGGCACGTGGGACAACTACAACGCCTTTGCGGCCTTCTACGCCGAGCACGGCCACACCATGGCCGAATACGAAAAGTGGATGGATACCAACGAGTTCATGAACCTTATGCTGATGAACCTCTACTACAGCAACCGCGACTTTCCGGGCAACAACATCGTGATGTGGCGCCCCCGCACCGACGACGGCCGCTGGCGATTCATAGCCAAGGACACCGACTTCGGGCTGGGCCTCTACGGCTCGCCGGCCGCCTACAACACCATGGCATGGATCTACAACCCCGACTACGACCCCGACTGCGCATGGGCCAACCAGTACGAGCACACAAGGCTCTTCCGCCGGCTGATGGAAGACGCCGACTTTGCGCGCCAGTTCATCGACCGCGCCGCCGTCTACATGGGCGACTTCATGAACGAACGCGGCACACGCGCCATGTGGGACCCGATGCACGAGATGATACGATACGAATACCCCTACCACCGCAAGCTCTACAACCCATGGTGGCCCAACTACAGCGACGAGCTGACGCAGGCCCGCAACTGGCTGGCCGACCGCACCGACAACTTCTACAGCTTTGTGGCGAAGCAATACGGCCTCGGCACGCCCACGCCGCTCACCGTCAACGCATCGCTCGACGCCGACCTGCGCGACGCACTGACCGTGAGCATCAACGGCATCGAGCTGAGCGAAGGCCTCTTCGACGGACGCTTCTTTGCCGGACGGCAGTTGAGCGTCAGCGCCACCAGTAGCCTCGAAGGCAGCCAAGTGACCGGCTGGCGCCTGACCACCACCCAGTCCAACGGCAGCACCACCGTGAGCGAAGTGAGCGGCAGCAGCCACAGCCTCAGCATGCCGTCGTGCACAAGGCTCGACATCGAAGCCCTCGTCGGCAACGGCGACGGGATAGACGACGCCACTGCCGGGCCGGCCCTCAGGTGGTGGCGCACGGGCCGCAGCATCCGCCTCGAAGGCGACCGCCCGCTCGGCCTCGTGGAGGTCTACAACGCTTTGGGCGTCCGCCTCGGCAGCCAGACCGCAGCCGGCACATCGGCCACCGTCGACCTGCCCGCATCGCAAGGGCCGGTGCTCATCCGCGCAGCCGGCAAGTGCATCAAGGTCGCCGCCTTCTGACCGGCCGGCGGGCACACACCAATGAAAAAGGGTCTGCACCCGCCATCAGGCTTGTGCAGACCCTTGCCATAAATAAATGAAACCTAAATACTTTGCGCCGGCATCACGATTCCACCATCACGCGGCGCAGATATTCCTGACGGCTGAAGAAGAAGGCGCTCTCGCGCTCTGCGTTCTCATCGCTGTCCGAGCCGTGAATCGCATTGTGCGACTTGCTGGTAGCAAACATGCGGCGGATGGTGCCCTCGGCTGCCTCGGCAGGGTCGGTGGCGCCGATAAGCTCGCGAAAGTCGGCCACGGCATTCTCCTTAAGCAACACCATTGCGATTATCGGCCCCGACGACATGAACTCAATCAGCTCCTCGAAGAACGGACGGTCCTTGTGGACGGCATAGAACTCGGCTGCATCTTCGCGACGCATCTGAAGTGTCTTGATGGCTGCCAGCGTGAAGCCCGCCTCCTCGATTTTTGCGATGATTTCTCCAATATGCTTGTTCTTTACTGCGCCCGGCTTGATCATAGCCAGTGTCTTATTGCTACTCATAGTGTTATTTGATTTGAATTGATTTTAAAAGCAGCACTAAAGTAGATTTTTCGGTTAACAATTCAAAATATTTTACCTATGTTGTTAATTTTGCCGCAAATTAAATCAAGGTATGCAGTTCGACAATACGGATCAATTCAAACAGATAATATCAGACAATCAGACATTTGTAATCGTCACGCACCTCAATCCGGACGGCGACGCCTTGGGTTCGTCGCTGGGATTGGCGGCTGTCATTCAGGCGCTTGGCAAGCAGGCCGCCGTCATCACGCCCGACAATGCCCCGACCTTCTACTCGTGGATGCCCGGAATCCGCAAATCGCTCACCTACGACCGCCAGACCGAAGAGTGCGACAAGCTCATCGACAGCGCCGACGTGGTTGTCTACCTCGACTTCAACTGCACCAAACGCATTCAGGCTCTGGGCGAAAAGATTGAGCAGAGCAAGGCCGTCAAAATGCTGATCGACCACCATCTGTATCCCGAAGTGAACGTCGACGCCGCCTTTTCGGACCCGACGGCGCCGGCCACCTGCGAGCTGGTCTACAACCTGCTGCGCGCCACGGGCTTCGAAGAGCACATCGGCAAGGACGCCGCCACCAATTTCTACACCGGCATCATCACCGACACCGGCGCGCTCAGCTACAACTCGAGCAAGCCCGAGACCTACCTGACCGTGGCGTCGCTTCTGGACAAAGGCATCGACAAGACGCACATCCACGACAAGATATTCAACAACAAGCACTTCCGCCGCCTGCAGCTGATGGGATTCTGCCTCTATCGCAAGATGGAGCGCATCAACAAAATGCCCATAACCATGATGGCGCTGAGCGACGAAGAGCTCCGGCGCTTCAACTACAACACGGGCGACACCGAAGGCTTTGTCAACTATCCGCTCTCGATCAAGGACGTCGAAGTGTCGGCACTCATCCTTGAGCGGCCCGACAAGATCAAGATGTCGTTCCGATCCAAGGGCGAATTTCCGGTCAACGAATTTTCGGCCAGATTTTTTGGCGGAGGCGGACACAAAAACGCCGCCGGAGGTACATTTGCAGGCACGCTCGACGAAGCCGTGGCGCGCTACAAAATCAACATCGTCCAGTTCTACAACGAATGGACCGAAAAGAACAGAAAGAAAAAATGAACGCACTGACGCACACCGCACGCGCACTGCTGACGGCCGTGGCGTCGGCCGCCACGATTGCCTGCACGCAACCCACGCCGCCGCGCAAACCGCTGACACGCTCGAGGCTCATCGAAATCAACAGGATGCTGGTCGAGAAAGACTCGGCCATCATTGCGCACTACAACGACTCGCTCGGCCTGGGCCTGACCGTCAGCAGCACCGGCCTGTGGACGCGGATGCACACGCCTCACGACACCGCACGGCCGGCGGGCGGCAGCGTCAGCATAGCCTACGTCGTCACACGGCTCAACGGCGACACGCTCTACACATCGGCCGCCGACGGCATCCGCACGTTCGACAGCGCGCAGGGCGACGTGGAAACGGGTCTGGCCGAAGCCACGGCCGCCATGCACGTGGGCGACAGCGCCACGATAGTCATGCCGCCCTACCACGCGTTCGGCATAGCCGGCGACGACAACAAAATCAAGGGTCGGTGCATAGTGCGATACGACATCAAAATAGTGGACCGACGATGAAAGACAAATATACTATCAATAACTTAACATTTAAATTCAATCGGATGAAGAAACATCTTTTCGCTGCCCTGATTGCAGCCTGTGCCGTGGTGACTACGGCTTGCGACGACACTGAAGAAACGAAGTATTTCTACGGCTTTGGCACCGTTGCGCTGCGCAACGAGCAGGTTGTCATCAAGCAATACGACTACACCTACTACACCAATCTGCTCAACACCAACTTCAACTATTCCGACGGCGACCGCGTCTACTTCGAGTGCCGGTCGACGACCGAATACAGCGAGAAGGAATACGCGGTCAGCGTGATCGGCATCAGCTACAACATCAAGAAGGACATTGTCCGCTATGCCGACTTCGACGCCGTGCCCGACTCGGTCAACGGCAGCGCCAAAATCACCCCGACCACAGCCATCATCACCCGCGACCCCAAGACGACCAACGAGGTCACGGGCACGGCCAACGACTATCTCAACATCATCTACCAGTATGGCACCACCATGGCCGACGGCAACGGCGACTATGGCTGCGTCAGCCTCGACCCCGAATGCCAGCCCGAGCGCGTCGACACGGCGGTGATTGTGCTGTGGCTCAAGCATTACCAGAAGGTAGCTTCGGCCGACAACGTCAAGAGCGCCATCCTGTCGGTGCCGGTCAACGAGCTGCAGGTGATGGCCGACGGCAGCAAGTTCGAGAACATCAAGCTCCGCTGGCTCGACAGCAAGGGCGACACGGCCGAAGTGGTCTACCGATACAGCTACTGAAGCGGGCAAAAACTCACAAAAACTTCACAAACCAGCCAAATAGGGCAACATCGTATGTCGCATTGCATACCTAGCGCCTCATGAAACGAACAAACAAAATAATGCAAGTGATGAAACAAACAGAAGAAATGAAAAAAGTATCATTGGGAATTGACATCGGCGGCACCAATACCGCCATTGGCGTGGTGGACAGCGACGGCAACGTGATGGTCAAGGATTCGATCCCGACCCCGACCCACGGCGACATCGACCGCTACATTCAGGACATTGCCACGGCCGTCAGGGAAATAATGAAGTCGGTCAGGCTGCTCAACCCCGAGAGCCGCTTCATGGGCATAGGCGTGGGAGCGCCCAATGCCAACTACTATCAGGGCACCATCGAATATGCCCCCAACCTGTCGTTCAAGGGCATCATTCAGTTCGTCGACCTGCTCAAGGCGCAGTTCCCCGACATGGAGAACATCGTCCTGACCAACGACGCCAACGCGGCCGCAATGGGCGAGATGGTCTACGGCGGCGCCAAGGACATGAAGAACTTCGTGATGTACACACTCGGGACGGGCGTGGGCAGCGGCATCATCGTCAACGGCGACCTGGTCTATGGCCACGACGGCTTTGCTGGCGAATGCGGCCACACCATGCTAGTGCCGGGCGGACGCGTCTGCGGATGCGGAATCAGAGGCCACCTCGAAGCCTACTGCTCGGCCACGGGCATGAAGCGCACGGCCTTCGAGCTCCTTGCGCACTACAACGCCACCGACAGTCTGCTGGCCGGCAAGTCGTATCAGCAACTCGAATCGAAAGACATATACGACGCCGCAGTCGAGGGCGACAAGGTGGCGCTCGAAGTGTTCGAAATCACGGGCAACTATCTGGCCCAGGGCATTGCCGACACCATTCACCACACCAGCCCCGAAGCCGTCTTCATCTTTGGCGGCCCCACAGCTGCCGGCGACCTGATTTTCGACCCCATCAAGAAGAATCTCGACAAGTATCTCCTGCCCGTCTTCCGAGGCAAGGTCAAGATTCTGCCGTCCAAACTCAAGATGGGCGATGCCGCCATTGTGGGCGCGTCGGCCCTGGTCTGGAAAGAACTCGAGAAGAAAGCATAGCGCACCGCCGCGCACTGCACAGCGACTCTGCCCCGCCCCATCGGCTCACGGCAGAGTCGCTTTTTTTTCGTTTTCATACGATGACTGATGCCGCCGGCCGGTGCCTGCCCGCCGCAGTTCTGTGGAACAGAGCATCAGAAAACGAACTCGCCCTGCCACGGGAGCCTTTTGACTTCCATGGCAGGGCGAGTTGCATTATCGTAGTGTGGCCGGCAGCGCCAATGCGCGGCAGGCGGCGTCAGAATCGGAAACCGAACGTGGCCGACACAAGCGTGTTCGACGTCTTGACCTTGGCCATCTCCATTTTGGAGTCATATTCGCAGGTGGGGAACACGATGTGGTTGCCCTGGCGGCTAGTCAGAGCGCAGGCCATGTCGATGAAGAAGGCGTTGCTGCGATAGCCGAATCCGAACGACGCCGTGTTGTCCTTCATCGAGTGGTCGATGAGTTTCAGCGAACCGACCCTGTCCTTTATCGGAGCGCTCGACGTGCGGAAACCGGCGCGCAGGAAGAACTCGTCTATCACCTTCCATTCGGCGCCAATCCTGATTGTGTGGACGGCGTCGAGCTGCGACTCGACCTCGCTGTTGTTGCTGTCGAAGTTGTCGTAGGAATCGCTCTTGGCGTCGAACTTGCCGTTGGAATAGTTCGAATAATCGTAGTCGAAGCTGAGCAGCCCCTGATTGGCCACCACAAATGCCGCGCTGGCTATCAGGCGTCCGGGCGTGCGGTAGTTGTACTCATACTCGCCGTAGGGCGACTCGGTGCGATAGTAGTTCCGCTCGTCATACGAGGTGAACGTGGCGTCGTAGTCTTCGTTGATGCTCATGAACGTGGGCGTGTGCACCGCAATGCCCAGGCGCACAAAGCTGACCGGCTTGAAGATGGCGCCAATCTTGAAGTTGATGCCCGTGCCGTCCTGCGTCAGGCGGGTCTCGTAGTCAAAATCGTTGCGGCCCGAATAGGCTGTGCCATTGTAGGTTTCGCAGTGGAGGCTCTTCTCGTCGTAGTAGTAGGACTGCACACCGATGGTCGCGCCCAGATACAGCTTGTGCGAAATGTTGATGGCATACGAAAAGTCGAACTCACCCTTGTAGCCTCGCTTGCGCAGATATTTCCACTGGTTGATGGTCGCCTCACGGACCGGATCGCCGTTTTCGTCGACATTCTCCCAATCGTTGATGTTGTAGAGGAAATTATTGTCGTCATCGACCAGCCCGACAATCATGCCGTTGTCGTAGGCAAGGCCGCCGCCGAAATCGTCGTTCACGCTGTAGACAAAATGGTCGAGCAGCGAATTGTACTGCTCGTCGCAGCGGAAATAGGCGTTCGAAGTGTAGTCGGCCAGGCGGTTGTAGGCCACGCCGAACGTCATGCCCACCACGCCTTGCGTCGCCTCGCGGCTCAGCATGCTCGTGAACGTGACGCCAATCTGATTGAACGGCACCGATATTTTGTCGTCACTGCGCTCCACGTTCAGGTCGTCCTCTTTAGGATCAAACTTCTGCAATGTCTTGATTTCGTTAAAGTTGATACCAAGCGTCATGCTAGCCTCCGACGCGCGGTAGGCTCCCTGACCGGCCGGGTTGATGGCAGCCGACGAAAGGTCGGCACCCAGAGCGCCAAAAGCTCCGCCCATTGCAATCGAGCGCGACGAACCCATCACGTTCGATTCGCTGAAGCGCAAGGCATCGTCCGTGCCTTGTGCGCTGACTGTCGATGCACATCCGGCAATCAGAGTTATCATCATTAGTCGTTTCATAATCTCAAAAAATCTGTGTGTTGTTTGTTTTTAGGTTGATGGCCGGGCCGGACCGTAATAGCCGCGCCCGGCTGGCCATCGTGACTTGATGCTTTCGGAATTATCACCGGCGCCCTCCGCCCGACGAGCGTGTAGCACCGCCGCTGCTTCGCGTCGCGCCGCCGCCACTGCTTCGCATCGTCGAGCCCGACGAACCGCTGCTGCTGCGGATGGTTGACGAACCGCTGCTGCGCGATGGTGTGTAGGACGACGTGCTGCGTTGCGTCGACATGCTCCTGACTGCCGACGAGCCGCTGCTGCGGTAGCTGCTGCCAGCCGACGAATTGCCGCGCACGGCCGATGTGGCCCGCTGCGATGTCGAACTGCTGCGCACTGCCGACGACGAGCGCGTGCGCGTCTCGCTTGGCATGTAGGTCGAGCGCTGGGTGGTGCCCTGAGTAGTGCTGCGGCGAACCGTGCCCGTCTGCGCTCCGGTGGTGGTGCGTGACGACCCGGCCGTGCGTGTGGACACATATTGGTTGGTGGCTGTGCGCGTGTAGCTCTGGCGGGTCGCGCTGCTGTATCGGCGTGCACCCGTCGAGGTCGTCGTGCCGCGCACGCTGCCGGCCGAGCGGCTGCCTACCGTTGTCGACACGCCTCGCTGCCCGTAGTGATAGCCGCGATTGTTGAAGGCATAGTGCCCGTGTCCGGGAGCATGGGCCGGCCCGTGATGATAATGGTGGTGATGATGATAGTATCCGCCATAGTAGGGCGAGCCCCAGCCGTAGTAGGGTCCGCAGTACCACGGATCGTACCACGGGTCATAAATCCCGGCATAGCCCCAGCCCCAGCCGAGCCCGAGGCCCCAGCCGAAGCTCCAGCGCAAGTGGTTGCGACGCCAGTTGAAGCCGAGGCCGAAATAGAAGTCGTTGTAGTACGGATTGCCCCACGTGGGCACCAGATAGGCGTCGCCGCCGGTGACGTATACGTTCCAGTCGCCGCGACCAAAATAGACGGCGTCGGTGTATAGCGGCGAATAGTAGGAAATGCCGATGAACGGAGCGTGGAATCTGATCATGCGCTCGGCATACGACTGGTCGGACGAACTGCCCCAGAAGCCGCCGGCCCAGTAGCCGTCTTCAGCCTCGTCGGCCGGAATCTCGACGGTGTCGACCACGGCCGCCTTGTTGCTTTGCGAATAGTAGGACTGTATGTCGCTGAAGTCGCGGCTGTCGGCCACGGAACTGTAGCTGTCGCTCGCGCCAGAGTAGGTGGCCACGTTGCGCTGATAGGCCGGCACATTGACCGGAGCCGTGGATGCCAGTGGGGCCGATGCCTTGACGGGGGCTTTGCTATGGTCGTAGTACAAATCGTCGCCATACGACGCCGTCCCCGACATCATCGATGTGCCTGCGCAGCCGCTCACAACTGCGGCCAACGCGGCTAACGGTAATAGTACTTGTGCTTTCATAACCCAATTGCTTTTGATTTCTATGCGTCGGTTAGCAAATATCATACCAAATATAGAGTTTCATCAACCAATAGTTGTATTCCGTCTATGTTTCGCTGCTTTTCGGCAACAGGGAAGCGGCACGTCATCGGGGCTGATAGCGACCGTCCTTTGCCTCGAATATCGTCGACGGCTCATGCACCTCCACCGAATGCCACGCGCCCCGGGGTATCTGCACTCCGAACCGGCCTTCGCGCGGGCACAAGCGGACACGATGCAGCTCAGTCATAGCGGTTTTCGATGCCGCTACGGGACCCGCATCTGGGCATTCGTAAAACACCACATCCATGCAGCCGTGCAGGCACACGCACGTTTCCGACGTCTCCAGATGCCGATGGACGGGCACTTCGGTCCCGGCCTCGAGCGCGTTCAGCATCCGTTGCGAACCGTCTTCGGGCGTGGTTCTGAGGTCGTAGTTCATGCGTTTGCGCTCCGATGCGGCCGCCTGCAAATGCAACGCGCCCAGCAGGTTATCGTCAATTTCGATAGGTTTCATATTCATTTTTCTTGTTTTCCAACTGATGCAGATATTCTTCGTGCAGATGATAATATTTCTTTTTGAAAACGACATACGCAACCGACAGCACAAGCATAGCGCCAAACAGATAAATCCAATGCGCAAGCTGTGTGTTCGGAACGAGGAATATAAATCCAAGAGAGACAATCAGTTGCAGGCACATATAAAAGAGCGAGACTTTCACGTGACCAATCTTCAGCTCGTTGGCCATCAACTGATAAGCGTGTTTGCGATGCGCCTCGCCCAAGTTTTCGTGCAGCATGATGCGATGGACGATTGTCAGGCAGCCGTCAACGCCATAGACAAGCAGGAATATGAGATAAGTCACATCAAAGGTCTGTATCACCAGCCGCCCGATAAGAAACAGCAGGATAAAGGCAATGCCAATGCTCCCCACATCGCCCGCAAAGCACCTTGCCTTGCCTTTGGGCCTGAAATTGTAAAAGCAGAACACCACATCGGCCAGTATCACCGTCTGCACAAGCGACTGCTCCACAAAGCACAACTCTCTGTTCTGCAAATAGATAGGCACAAGCGAGGCCAAGGCGTAGCCGGCCGTGATACCGTTGATGCCGTCCATGAAGTTGATGATGTTCGATGCTCCCACGCACACGACGAGCGCCACTATCACCCACCACCACATCTCCCAGTGCAGCATGTCCAACTGATAGCACATCAGCCCCATAGCCACAAACTGCGCCACAAGCCGCACCGACTCGGGCAGCGAACGGACGTCGTCCAGGAAACTCACCACGGCAATCAGCGTCACGGCGGCCAGGAACCACGGATAGGCCGCCCCGAAGAACGCCGCCCACAGCCACAGCCCGAACACAAAGATGACGCCGCCGCCGCTAAGCACTATCCTTGAGTGCGACGACCGCGCATTGGGCTTGTCGATGATGTTGCACTTTTTAGCGATGCGGAAATACAACAGTTCCGCCACCAGCAGCAACAAGAAGATATAAACATAATGAAGCATAATCCTATTTTATTATCTGATTTCCCCGAAAGGCAGATGCGTCCGTTTTTCTACGCTCGCCAATCCGGAAAATATTCATATTGTCATCCAATTGTCCTGTCCAGACTCTCTTCGAAGCCCACCAGCTGATAGTCGAAATCCATCCGGCTCATTTCAGGGGCATAATAATAGGTTCCCAGCATTTTGTTAATCGGCTGCAACACCAGACTGCCGAGCCACACAAACGGGTTCAGCAGTCGGGTGACCCACACTCTGCGGCCCGAAGCCTTGGCAAAGAAGCGGACGACGTCCACCGTGTCGACCAGTTCGCGATTCTGCGGGCAGTACGTGCCGCCCAGCCCGCGAAGAATGGCCTGCTTCACGAACTCGGCCAGATTGTCGACGTAGAGCATCGAACGCTTGTTGTGCCAGGCCGGAAATATAGGCGTTTTCTTTGCCAACCTCATCAGACGCAGGAAATTGCCCTTGGCGTTTGGTCCGTAAATCAGCGGCGGGCGCAGTATGCAGACCCTGAACGACTCGCACTCCAGCTCGCGCAACCCGTTCTCGGCCTGCAACTTCGAATCGCCGTAGAAGCCGTTGGGGTTCACCTTGGTCGCGGCCGTGAGCACCTCCGGCCTGAGCGAGCGGCTTTCGTGATACACAATCTGGCTCGACATGAAGATGAACTGCCGCACGCCGGCTGCCTTGGCCGCCCTTGCGACTTCGATGGCAAGATCGCGGTTCACGCTGTAGTACAGATCCTTCAGCTTACGGCCGGCGTTCACGTGAGCTATGCCCGCCACATGAAACACCACGTCATACCGCCCGAAATCGGCCTGTCGCCAATTGCCGTCCAGCGTGTCGACCTCATCAATCTCAAAATGGTTCGAAGTCGCCAGCAGATATTTGCGGACGTTCTGTCCCACATACGAGCCGGCTCCGGCTATCATCACTCTCGTCATACGTTACTCGTTCATTTATAACCATTTATCAGCCGCCACGCGTTGTGATATATTCTCCACATCGGCCCGCAAATCCAATCCCAGCTATCGAAACGCCAATAGCGTAGGTTGCGAATCAGCAGGGCCCACGGACGGTAGAGGCGCGACGATTTGAAGGCCTGCAACGCGCTGTCGGCCCGGCCGAAATTGCCGCTGCGCAGCACTTCGCCCAGCAGCAGTCGGCCGCCGGCGGCATCGGGCCGGCACAGCAGATGCTCGTCGGGCAGCAGCATCACCTCCTTCATCACCCACATCATGGCGGCGGCAAAGTCTGTCATGCCTAAGCGGCCCGCAATGCTCATCATCTCGGCCGGGTCTTCCTTGCTTTGCAGGAGCACAAAATAGTAATCGACCAGCTGCCTCATGCCGATGCCCTCAGTGAACAGGTGCAGCCGGATGTGCGCCAACTGGTGGATGATGTTGAACCTGATGGTTGTGAAGCCGTCGGGGCTGCCGAAGCAGCTGTCCGCCTCTGCGGCAAAGAACGCCTGCAAACGCCTGTTATACCACGGATTGCGCATGATGAAAGGCCGGTAATGCACCTCCACCGGTGTCTTGCACACGCCGCGAAGCTGAATCTCGAGTTCGTTGATTTCGCGCGTCGGCGACAGTTTCTGCACAAACGCGTTCACTTTGGCAAAACCGCCGTCCACCCAGATGTCGATGTCGCCGGCAGTGCGCAACGCGGCAAGCCCGCCATAGAGCAAGGCGTTGCCCTGCCCCTTCATGATGCAGTGCCTGAAGCCGGCCTCGCCGAAGACGGCTGATATTTTCTGGCAGTCGGCATCGACCTGACTGTTGAGCTTTTTCAGATACTCGGCCCCGGCGGCCCACGTCATCAGCAGAACTCTGGCAGGCCGCTGATGCTTGGGCAGACGCTCGACGCCGGCAAAAAGCACGCCGGCCAGGGCCTGATCTGTCGCAAAACGGTATATGTCGTTCCACTCAGCCGCCGTGGGCACGCATCGCAGACACTCGCGCTGCCCCAAAGCCACCTGCAGTAATTCTATCGCCAATGTCATTCCTTATGTTCTATTGCGAAGCCGGTCAGAGACTGACGGCCGTAAATTTTTCTATGCAAAGTTTGTTGATTTTCACCGATAAACAAAAAGCAGCACCATTTTCAGTGGAATATTTTACCAATCAGAATCTCCGCATATTTATATGCGTATCTGACATATTTAAATAAGTCGCACGTGAAGATTCCGTGTTTTTTCAGCGCACGGACCACGTCGTCGTTCACCTTCCGTTTGGCCGCCATGTCTCGGGTCGTCTCGCCGCCCATGCGCATGGTCACGATGTCTTTTCTGATATATTTTGCACGGATGCGCCTTGGGCCGAACAGGCGCACAATCCACTCGAAGTCGCTCGACGTGCGGAAAGCGGTGTCGTACAGGCCATACCTCTCGTAGACCTCGCGCCGCACATAAAAGCCGGGGTGAGCCGGCATGAACCCGAACCTGAGCAGCCACGGGCGGAACATGGCCGACGAGTAGTAGCGCGTGCACCGCCCCGGCTCGGACAAGGTGGCGCCGGCGGCCACAAAGTGAATGTCGCCATACACGGCTTCGAGCTCCGGATGGGCCGCAAACTCCCCGGCCACAAGCTCCAGCACATCATCGGACGTGAAAAAATCGTCTGCGTTCAGAATGCCGACCACATCGCCCGTGGCCGCCCGCACGCCCTGGTTCATGCCGTCGTAGATGCCGTCGTCTTTGCCGGAAATGAACTTCATGGTGCGGATGCCGCGCCCGTTGTCAGGAGTGTAGTATTTCTGCTGATACTCCCTGCATATCGCCGGCGTATCGTCCTCACTCACCGCATCTTTGACAATGTGCTCTATGTTGGCGTAACTCTGACGCAACACACTTTTCAGCGTATCCTCGATGGTCTTCCCGTTGTTCTTCGTCGTGGTTATTATGCTTATTTTCATAGGGTTCAGATGTGGATCCTATACATCGCCGCAAGATAATTCTTTATATCATTCCGAGCCTTCATCATTTCCGCCGCCGACATCCGGCCGGCCTTCTTTCCCCAAACGCCGCAGGCCTTCTTCACCTCAAGCACCTTGGCATCCACCAGCGTGCGATACCACCAGCCCTGCATGAAATCCCACAGGAATCCCTCCTTGCCGTCGAGGAAGCCGAGCCTGAAGATGTAGCGGTAAAGGAAATACCCGAAGGCCCTCCAGAACAACGGCATGCGTGCATACCGAGCCTTCTGCGCGCGCTTCCGCTCCACCTCCTCGCCGTGGTCCTCCGGCATGGCGTCCGTGTCCGTCAGCCGGAACTCGGCGTCGAGGAGCAGTGCCGCCTCCCGCGACGCATACCCCTCATGCTTGACGGTGAACTGGCCTATGGTCATCAGGTTGTCGTCCACAAACTGGTGCTTCATCCTCACTATCTCACCCTCCACCGACAGATGCTCGTCCATCAGCCGCCTCTCATAGCGCGCCTTGCCCGTTCGGAAGATGCGCGTAATCCATATCCCGTTGACAATCCCGTGATGGAGCACCCTACCGCAATAAGCGCGCGCGCGAGAGAGAGAGAGACCCGAAACGGCCTCACCCATGACAGGAAGCGTCTCCTTCAGCTCCTCCACCAGTTCGGGCGTGAGGTATTCATCCGCATCCAGTCGGAGTATCCATTCCGTGTCAATCCGCAGATTGTCCAACGCCCAGTTGAACTGCTCCGCCTGGTTGCCGGGATATTTGTGCGCAACAACCTCCACGTTTTCAAACTCATGGCATATCTCCACCGTCCTGTCCGTCGAGGGGCTGTCCACCACAATCACCCGCCTGGCAATCGGGCACACGTTCTCCAAGCACCTGCGTATATGAATTTCCTCGTTATACGTAAGGATAATGACCGTCAAATCAAGCATGATTGATTATTCCTTTATGATTCGTTTCTTGATGAAACTGGCTGGATTGCCGCCTACCACAGTCCATGGCTCGACATCCTTGAACACACTGGCCGTAGCTCCCACAACCGCCCCTTGTCCTATGGTCACGCCCATGCCTACAAAAGCCTTTGCACCAATCCAAGCCTGGTCTTCAATGACAATCGGGGCGGTAATCAGCGGATTAAGCGGATTGGTGATGTCGTGGCTTGCCGTGCAGAGGTAAGCCCCTTGCGACACCGTAGCATTGGCACCGACGGTGACCTTGTCCACATTGTAGCAGTCCACGCCCGAAGCCAGACAACTGTATTCACCCATCTCAAGATTGGCAGGGTAATACACCCTGGCCGACGAATACACATTTGCCGTCGCCGCCACCTTTGCCCCAAACGCCCTAAGCAACAGCCTCTTCCAAGGCATGCCAAGCGACCGTGGCAGAAACCATGTAGCCAACGGCCACACCACGCCCCACACCAAACGCATCATCTGATGCCTGCGCGACAATGTGCTATGGTACTGCGACAAGTCAATCTTCGTTTCAATATCATTGAAGCTATTCATACACAAACTCCGGCTTTTTATCTTTTGTCATCTTATCAGTCACAATCCACTCATACAGCCGCTTCATCATCGCAGCAGCCTTGTGCTGTTCATATTTATCCTCCATCAGCTTGCGACCATTCCTTCCCATTTCAAGTAACTCCTCGCTTGGCAAGGACAATATTTCCCTGATCACACCGGCGATGGTTTCGGGTCTGTTGTCCCTCCACCAGCCGGCATTGCACTCATTCAGCTCGCTCCATGGAGTTCCCAGACTGGCATAGGCCGGCGTTTCGCAAATCAACGCCTCGGGCACTATCATGCCAAAATTCTCCTGCACCGAAGGGACCATAAGGGCAGAGAGCCGAGCCAGCCTGTCATACTTTTCCGTGCCGCCGACCAGCCCGACAAACTCAACACTATCATCCACCCCGAGCCGTTTCGCCACATCTTTCAGCCACTGCTCATAGCTATCATCATATTTGCCCATAACGTGCAGGCAAATGGTTTCGAGCAGATTGGGCGCGGTTCGCTTCAGTAGGCCAAGTGCACAGATTATATTTTCCACCTTTTTGATCGGATGCAGACGGCCCAGAAAACCGATACACCTCTTGCCGTCTGTGAAATTAAAACTATCGACCTCTCTGTGGAACGACTTTAGATAATCCGGAAACACAACCGCATTTGGAATGACAGCAATAGGCCCTTTGTAGCCGAATGCGCGGCAATGCTCCATCTCCTGCAGGCATGTTGCGTGCAGGCAGCATGCATTGCGAATATCCTTTTTGTACCATAGGTTCAGCAGAATCCATTTCTTCCATGCATGCACTTTTAGCGCAGTCGGATAGAGCATCCCATGCGGCGAGATGATATAAGGCTTGCCCAATTTTCGTGCAATCCTGCACGTGTCGTGACTCATTCCCATCCACAGCGCATTGGCATGATACAAGTCATAGTCGCTATTCAACAGAAAGCGCTGCACATTCCTTGAGATGACGAACGGAGTCTTGCAGTCATTTTCCGCCTCATGCAGCCACTCACAGCCCTCACCCAGGTTATGCTCCTCCGGGTTGTCACATTTCAGCGTCAGCAAGTCAGTACCTGCCTTGAGGTCATGCAGTCCGTTCATCAAGTCCAATGTACAGGTAGACGGCCCGCCCGACTTGGCAGACATGCCTGGAATGGTCTGGAGTATCTTCATGAAAAAATATTATGCAATGGAACAAGGTCCTTCAGTAATTGAACAAGATCTCCCGCTCTTTAAATCATCAATAAGCTGCAACAGATTATGCGCCGCCACCTTAGGCGACCACATTGTCTGCATCGCTTTTACGGCCTCATGCCTAATGGAATCCAGCAGGGACGAGTTGTCGAGCAATTCCCTCACACATGCAGTCAAAGAATCAACATTCCCCGACTTGAAAATCATTCCATTTCTGCGATGCTCTATGAGATAAGGCACGCTGCCCATTGCGTCACTACCCACCAAAGCACATCCCTGGCTCATCGACTCGTTTGCAACTGCGCCCCACCCTTCGTACCTATCCGAGGTAGACAAGAAAATCTTGTGTCGTCTCATTTCCTGAAGTACCTGCCCATTCGGCATTGCTCCGTAAAATCTCACAACGGCACCAAGTCCGAGCCTTTCAACCATTTCATGTATCTTCCGCTCCACCTCGCCGCTTCCGTAGAAGTCCAATACGAAACGATAACCATATTGTTTTAGTCTTTGAGCCATTCGTACGGCCAGTTCCGGATGTTTCAACAACAGAAATCTCGAGCACCACATAAGTGGTGTGATTTCCGTTGTGTAAGTATCCACGGATGTTTCCACAACGAAATCATCATCCACGTCCGTGAAATATCCCCACTTGAAGTGTCGCCCACGGTATGCACCCAATCTGTTATCATCTTTCGCCGCAAACGCACCGGAACACAACTTAAAGAAATTAGCCTTACGATAATATCTGTAATAGTTCAACCACCATGTACGCAACACTGGTGACAGGACATTCAGCCAGCCACGTTTCAGCCATCTTTCCCCGCACTCAAACGAAAGGCCTCCCGGATGATGAACGGCACGGCACACTGCATATTCCTGCGAGCAAGCGCCAAACACACATACATCTGCTGTTCGGGCATAGTCTAAAGCTCTTTCGTGCGACTCTGCCGATTCTGCTGCCAGAATGCAGTAAGGCCGCGAGCTATAATCCGCTCCTCCCTTCAGTTCCTTTTCGTTTCTCGGAAGTGTTGCCACAAAGGCATAGCCACTGCCAAGCAGCCTATACAATTCATCAGCCACAAGCACCTGATGGTGGTTCAGGTAGTTACAGAAAAAGACGAGTTTCATTCCTCCAATTCATATTGACAATCCATTGCCACCCCCACTGTCAGCCACAGCATGAATGCCATCTGACTTCCCCCATAGAAAATATACCCTTCGGCTATCATGTGCACAAAAAACAGCGTCAAGATCCCACACACTAGTGCCGAAAACTTGTCTTCGTCACGGTAAACGGTATAAAATGCCCTGAATAGTAGCGGCACAAGCATCAAAGCCCCCATCAGTCCCGTCATCGACAAGATAATAAGCCACGACGAGCCCGACTCCACCATACCGGTGCGCTCGTCAAAGCCAGCGTCACCGGCAACATGCCTGGCAATAGCTGTGAAGCCCACACCGAACACTGGATTGGCGCCGAATTCGCTGAATCTTGCGTCCCATAGTTTCTCGCGCGATTTGACTGCGCCGCCCTCTCTGATGTTGGCTTCGTTCTTGGCTATCACGGCGTCCAGCGCGCTTCCCCATATCGGAAAGCTTGCCGCCCCGATCATTACAGCCACAACTGCCGTGATGACAAATTTATTAACCGAACCCGACAAACGGTACATCATGATAGTCAGACCGGCGACCGAAGCAGCCAAGGCCGCCCGCGAAGCCGAAAACATGACGGAAAACAGACTCATCGCAGACAATAGCCAATACCACTTTTGCCCATTCAGATAAGCAAGATAAGCCATGTATAAAGCACCTATCCCTGCTATTGGTCCTAACACCATTGAGTGAATGGTCAATCCGCCAAACATGCCGACCTGCGCCTGCAAGTCACTTTTATTTGCCAGCATAAAATTGATGCCCAGAAATCGGGCGAAGAAAGACCCGACACCGATAACTACACAGACGGCAAGCAGCATCCTGAACATATCCCGCCGGTTCCTTACAATCTGCTCACTCACAAGCAATGGCGACACGCAAGTGAGCAGCAGAGCAAACAGCACGAACCGTTCCCACGAACGGAAAACGGCGTCGGGAGCGGTAATCAACAATTCAAACGGGACATATATCAAAAATGCCGCCAGCCAATGATTGAATTCCACATCCTGACTCAACAGCTGGTATATGACATAGCCAATAAGGGCTGCATATATTAGCACCTGAGGAACACTTGGCGTGAAACCGACAATCTGATTCAGTTCAACCATGCATAACCAGAAAGCAGGCTTGTCGCAGGCAATATAGAAATCCTTAAACTCCTGAAATTTTGAAGTTATTGACATACAAGAATTTTCAGTTTTGACAAGTGGCCAATACTACTGTTTGGGGTATAGCCTGTCTATATAGTTCAAATACCTATTGACAAGAATATCAATATCATACACCCCACACAGCTTTTGCTGATAGCCAAACCTCATATATGCTTCAATGTTTTTGGCAAGCTGAACATAATCCCCCGGCTCAATCAGCCACTTGCCCTTTTCTTCATCTGGGATGTATTCTGAATACCCTTGGTTGACACACCCCATAAAAGGCACTCCACAAGCAGCAGCCTCGGTATAGACGCAACCAAAGCCCTCGAAATAGCTCGGCAGGACAAACAAATCCAAGGAACGATAATATTCCGGCAGTCTGTCATGCGTTACCTCGTTCGGCCATTCCACGTATTTCATCAAGTCATGCTTCTGGAGATATTCTTCGCACATGGCGCGGGTCTCACCTGTGCCAAGCAGGGACAAGCGGATGTCCTGACAACCATTCTTGTGTAAGATTTCAAAGGCCTTGATTAATGTGATATGCCCCTTCAATTCATGAAAGTTGGCTATGCTACCTATTCTAAAGAAAGGCTTCTTCCCAATAGTCCGTTGCTCTCCTTCACCTTTTATGAACATCTGGCAGTCCACCCCATTATACAGCACGTATGTAGCTTTAGCGCGTACTGAAGGCAATCCGCTGCACAGAACCAAAGAACGCTTACAGTCTTCATAAACCTCATGGGGGCGCGGATTTGGGAATAGCAGCAAACACTCCCTACAGGCTTTACTAATGCAGATGTGCAAATCTATTTCATTGTATAATTGTATAGCCTTTTTCGCCCGATAACGAATATTGAAACGATTGTTTCTCCCTATCACACCACTTCTCAGGTTAAATGGATCCAAATCATGATGCTGGAGCAGGACTTTGATATCCGGATTCAGTTTCTTCAATGCCAGGCCGCAAGCAGCACGCATGGACACGTGGCAATGCACGAACGCCACATCCATCGGGTCGACCCCCAGCTCCACTACCCTTTTCACAAACGACCGTGCATTGTAGCCATTGAAAAAGCCATTGAGCAGATTCGATGGCAGTTCACGAACCCTATAGCGATAGACTTTGATTCCGTCTATCTCATAGTCCGAATTGTCTTTCCCGTCTCCGACAAATACCATCACTTCATAGTCCGAGTTCCGCTGTATGGCCTTCACTTGGTCAAGTACATAGGCACCTCTCCA
>CALYZD010000024.1 GCA_945607565.1 uncultured Bacteroidales bacterium
AATCTCCCCGAAAATCTCCCTGAAATCTTTCACAGTCACGTCGATGTTTCCTTTGGCTCGTGGCGCGGCTCACGGTGGCCGCAGTTGCCTTGCCGAAGCCTGTCATGGGCGAGCGAGCGTGCGCTTCTTCGCCGGCGCTGCGCGGGGCTTTGGGCTGATGCGTGCGTGCGCTCCGTGGCAGGTCTGCGAAAGGTGAAAATTAACTAAAGCGCGCCCTCGCAGGCGGCCGTCGGGGGTATGTACATAAGTTTTTTGCATGGAAAATATGATAAATATTGACCGAAATCACGGCTTCGGAGTGCGCTCGGAAAGGTGTAAAATTTGTTAGTAAGTGGCGCGATGTTTTAAATCATTTTGTCAAATATCAGTTTTTTAACTGTTGGGGGGGGTAAAAATTATTCACAACAATCATTTTCCATCTCCAGAAACAATTGGCTATTCTTATAAAGTGATGATGTTTACAATTTTGGACTGTTTTTAATAGCAATTAAGTGTAGGCACATCCGAAATGCAAAGCGGCTTTACTATTTGTTAATAGGCTATTAAAAGTCAACTAAAAAAACTAATGGTTCAATAAAACAAGTTCCAATGCAAAAACTTAAACTACTATGGAATGTGTTCGCGCTGGTGATTATGACGGTTGCCGGCGCGTTGGGTTGTGCAGACGCGCAGGCTCAAAATGTTCCCATCAGAGTCAGAGGCCAGATTGTCGATCAGAGCGGTCAGCCCATAATCGGTGCCGCCGTGGTCGTGGCCGGAACCACTCAGGGAACGGTTACCGACATTGACGGCAACTACGAACTCAAGGTTGCGCCCGACGCGACGCTGCAGGTGGCCTTCATCGGCTATTCGCAGGTCAAAGAGGCTGTGGCCGGCCGCACCACAATCAACTTCGTGCTTCACGACGAGTTTGCCGAGATCGACGAAGTGCAGGTGGTTGCCTACGGTGCCCAGAAGAAAGTGACAGTGACCGGCGCCATTGCGAGTGTCGACGGTGCCGAGCTGGCCAAGCAGTCGGTGGGTTCGGTGTCGAACATGCTGACGGGCCAGCTTGCCGGTCTGACCACGGTGCAGTATTCGGGCGAGCCCGGTAGCGACGCCGCTTCGATATTCGTGCGTGGCAAGGCCACGTGGGTCGACGCCTCGCCGCTGGTTCAGGTCGACGGTGTGGAGCGCGACTTCAACGACATCGACCCCAACGAAATCGAGAGCATCACCATTCTCAAGGACGCGTCGGCCACGGCGGTCTTCGGCGTGCGCGGTGCCAACGGCGTGGTGCTGGTCACCACCAAGCGCGGCTCCGAGGGCAAGGCCAAGATCAACGCCACCACATCATATTCGCTGCTGATGCCGACCAAGACCATCAAGCAGGCCGGCTCCTACGACTATGCCAACTTCTACAACAGCATCAACATCAACGACCACATGTATGACAATTATGTCGAAGGCGAAGAGGGCTGGGTTGATGCCAACGGCAACATCAACACCGACAAGCTGATGTTCAGCCCCGAAGTGATTCAGAAATTCAAGGACCACTCGGACCCGATATGCTTCCCGGACGTCGACTGGATTGACTACTGCCTCAAGAAGGCCACGCTCCAGACCCAGCACAACCTGAACATCTCGGGCGGCACGGAGTCGGTGCGCTACTTCCTGTCGACCGGCTTCTACACCCAGGGCGGTCTGTTCAAGACGTTCGATCTGCCCTACGACTGCTCCTACGAGTACAAGCGCTTCAACTACCGCGCCAACCTCGACATCGACGTGACCAAGACCACCACCATAGCCATCGGCATCGGCGGCAACCACAACACGTCGTGGAAGCCCTACACCGGTCAGGGTTCGACGGGCATGCTCAAGAACATGTATCAGGCCACGCCATTCTCGAGCCCAGGCATCGTGGACGGCAAGGTGGTGCTGATTGACGCCAACGAAGAGAACGGCTACGGCTTCAAGCTGCCATTCACCGGCGGCAACGGCCTGATGCAGTACTATGGCGTCGGCTTCATGAACGACACCAACAACACGCTGAACGCCGACCTCGAGCTCCGCCAGAAGTTCGACTTCCTGACAAAGGGACTCGCCTTCCGCGTCAAAGGGTCGTACAACAGCGGCTTCACGTCCTACAACCGCGCCACCTATTCGATTCCGACCTATCGCCCAGTGATGCAGGAAGACGGCGTGGTGGCCTACAAGAAGTCGGGCTCCAAAGGCCAGCTGGCCTATCAGAACATAGCTCCGTCCAAGTCGCGCAACTGGTACATGGAGGCGGCCATCAACTACGACCGCACCTTCGACGAGACCCACCACGTGACGCTGCTGGCTCTCTACAACCAGTCGAAGACCTACTATCCGTCGACCTACCCCGAAATCCCGATGGGCTACGTGGGTCTGGTGGGCCGCGCCACCTACGACTACAAGAGCCGCTACATGGCCGAGTTCAACATCGGCTACAACGGTTCGGAGAACTTCGCCGAGGACAAGCGTTTCGGCGTCTTCCCGGCAGGCTCGGTGGGCTGGAACATTTCGCAGGAAGATTTCTGGCAGCCCATCAAGCACATCGTCAGCTACTTCAAGCTGCGCTACACCATCGGTCAGGTGGGTAACGACAAGATTGGCGGCACGCGCTTCATGTACACGGCCGACCCCTACGTCACCGGCAACTCGGTGGCTCCCAACCGCGGCGGCTTCGCTGCCATCTTCGGCGACGACAACGGCATCGGCACGGCCAACTACGGCACCTACGAGAAGTCCAAGAACAACCAGGACGTGACCTGGGAAGTGTCGACCAAGCAGAACTTCGGCGTCGACCTCCACTTCATGAACGACGAGTTCAAGTGCACCTTCGACTACTACGTCGACAAGCGCCGCGACATTCTGCTGCAGGACGGCACCGCTCCGTCGGTGTTCGGATTCACCACGCCCTATGCCAACTTCGGCAAGGTCGACAGCTGGGGATGGGAAGCCACGGCCAAGTGGAACAAGCGCCTGGGCGACAACTGGCTCGTCAACTTCGGCTTCAACCTGATGTATAACAACAACGAAATCATCGACCGCCGCGAAGCTCCGCAGGACTACGACTACCTCTACACCAAGGGCTACCGCATCGGCGCCCGCTCGCAGCTGCAGTTCTTCGAACTCTACGAGGCCGGCAAGACCGAGGAGCGCTACAAGGCACGCTACGGCAAGGAGATGCCCACACAGCTGGCAGGCAGCAGCCTGCTGCCCGGGGACTGCGTCTATGTGGACCAGAACGGCGACGGCATCATCGACAGCAACGACTACACCCACGCCCTCGGCTACACCGACGACCCCGAATACATGGCGGGCATCAACGCCGGCTTCACTTGGAAGAATCTCGGATTCTCGATGCTGTGGGCCGGAGCGTGGAACGTCAGCCGTCAGATTTCGGGCGCATTCCGCCAGCCGTTCTACGCAGCCGACGGTTCGAACCAGGGCGCGCTGCTCGAGTATCACCTCGACCACACCTGGACCACCGACAATCCCGATCCCGGAGCCGAATATCCGCGCGCTACGCTGGAGCGCCAGAACAACAACTACGCCAACTCCGACCTCTGGGAGCGCGACTCCAAATATCTGCGCCTCAAGAGCGTCCAGCTGACCTACGACATGCACTTCGGGTTTATGGACCGCCTGCATCTGAACACAATGCAGCTGTCGCTGTCGGCCTACAACCTGCTGACATTCACGCCATACATCTGGGGCGACCCCGAATCGTCGGCAAGCGCATCGCCGACCTATCCGCTCAACCGGACAGTGACTATGGCTCTGAAGCTGGGTTTCTAAAACGATAAAACAAATCAGGACATGAAAAGAAAGAAGAATATACTGAAAACATTTGCATTCCTCATCTCGGCCACGGCCGCGGTCAACACGGCCTGCGTGGACGAAATCGAGTTTGGCAATTCGTTTCTCGAAAAGGCTTCGGGTGGCGATGTGACGAGCGATACCGTCTTCTCGAGCGTGACCTACGTAACGCAATATCTGAACACGCTCTATTCGATGCAGTACTACGGCATTCCCTACTGCAACACATACTCGCAGCAGTCGGCACCCTATCAGGAGTCGAACGACATCTATGTGGGCAAGACCTGCATGCTGACCGACTGCTATGTGACGACCTACGGATTCGGCCTCAAGACCTCGTATCTGCAGGGAACCCACACGTCCAACTACGGCAACCGCGCCGACAAGTTCCACTACATCAACAACCGCGTGTGGTCGGCCGTCCGCTACGCCTACCTGCTGATGGAGCGTATCGACGAGGTGCCCAACATGAGCGACGAGACCAAAGCCTCGTATGTGGCGCAGGCCAAGTGCATCGTGGCTTCGCGATGCTTCGACGTCTTCCGTCACTACGGCGCAGTGCCCATCATCGACCACGCCTTCACGGGCTCCGAATCGACGGTCGAGCTGCCGCGCGCCACGGTGGCCGAGTATGTCGACTATCTGACCGGCCTGCTCGACGACGCCATCAAGGTTCTGCCCTGGCAGCTGAGCAACCCGAGCGCCGACCTCGGCCACTGGACCAAGGCAGGCGCCATGGCCCTCAAGTGCAAGATACTGCAGTTCGCCGCATCGCCGCTCTTCAACTCGGAGCAGCCCTACTATCCGGGTGCCACCGACAACCTCTCGGTGTGGTATGGCAACTACGACCAGCAGCGCTGGGCCGACTGCCTCAAGGCCTGCGAGGAATTCTTTGCGGCCAACGACGGCAGCTACTATCTGTGGCCCGCAGCCGACAACAGCAACGCCGGCTACATCCGCCCCGAAGACTACCGACTGGCTTACCGCAACGGCTACAGCCAGCTCGAAAGCCCCGAAGTGCTCCACTCGGTGCGCCACTTCACCACCGACGCCTACAAGTCGGGCTACTACGTGTGGCACCAGTGGATGTCGCCCACGGTCGACTCCAACGGCGGAGGCGTCATCAACCGCGCCTACTATCCCACGCAGGAATACGCCGAGATGTTCCCATGGGCCGACGGCCGCAACTTTGACTGGGACGAGGCCGAGCAGAACGGCGACAAAGACGCCGCCGCCCTCACCGTCTACACCACCGACAAGAACATGACCGCCAACCCGGCCTCGGCCGACGCCAAGACGCAATATTCGCACACGCTCGACCACATGTTCGGCAAGATGACCCTCAAGGGCAAGTCGCCGTCGTATTACAACCTGACCCGCGACCCGCGCCTCTACGAGGAGATGTGGTGCAACGGCATGCCCTACACCCTCGACTGGACCACCGGCAACATGTCGGGCACCAACATCGAGACCTGGGTGGGCGGCACGCACTCGGCACAGACGCCGGTGCTGCAGCAGGGCACGTTCGCCACGGGCTACGGCCTGATGAAGTGGGTGATGGGCGACGACTATCTGCGCCTGCCCACACAGTGGGTGACGCTGCGCCTCTCCGACATCTACCTGACCTACGCCGAAGCGCTGGCGCAGACCGGCAACCTGGCCAAGGCCTGCGAGCAGATCAACATTGTCCGCGCACGCGTGGGCCTGCCTGGCATCGCCGAGAGCAACCCGCAGCTAAACCTGCTGTCGGACAAGGACGCGCTCATCGAAGAGATACTGCGCGAACGCGCCTGCGAGCTGGGCATGGAAGACTCGCGCTTCTTTGACCTGATTCGCTACAAGCGCGCCGACATCTTCGAAAAGAAGCTGCACGCCCTCTGCATCTACTGGCTCAAGAACGGCCAGCGCAACGAAAGCGCATGGTACAACGGCAACAAGATTCTGCGCGGATACTATCCCACCGAATTCGAATACGAAAAAGTGGAGTGGAGCCAGTCGCCGCGCTCGTGGTGGACCGACGGCTTCGACCCCAAATGGTATCTGTCGCCGTTCCCGATAACCGAAATCAACAAGGGGTACGGCCTTGTTCAGAACCCCGGATGGTAAGCAGAGCGGGGAGAGAACCATCATTCATAATTCTTTGGAAAAACAAACAACATGAAGATATACAAAGCAATATCCCTGCTGCTACTACTCTTTGCAGCCGCAGTGGCCGAGGCGCAGACAAGCGTTTCGGGTTCGGTAACGGACGAACAGGGTAATCCGTTGGCCGGAGTCACCGTCACCATACCGGGGACGATCACCGGGACTGTCACCGGCGAGTCGGGCAACTTCAGCATCAGCCTGCCCGACAACGTGCAATCGCTCAACTTCTCCCTCGTAGGCTTTGCAGGCACCGAGGTGGCCGTGGCCGACCCGCAGCAGCAGCTGAACGTGGTGCTCAAGCCGGCCGACGCCGCCGGCCCCACGATGGTGACCAACAGCTATTGCCACAATCAGACCCTCGACGAGAACATAGCATCGGTGTCGGTGGTGGGCAGAGACCGCATCATGAAGCGCCCGGCCAAGAACGTGGGCAACACGCTCTTCGGCCAGGGGCTGGGCCTGACCGCACTGCAGGGCTCCGGACACTATGCCGACTACAATCCCACCTTCTACGTCCGCGGACTCAAGACGCTGACGGGCGAGTCGAACCTGCCGCTGGTGCTGGTCGACGGTGTGGAACGCAGCATCGACAACATCACGCCCTACGAGGTGGAGCAGGTGACCGTGCTCAAGGACGCCGCCGCTCTGGCACTCTATGGCTACAAGGGCGTCAACGGCGCCATCAACATCACCACACGCCGCGGACGCTACAATTCGAAGGGCGTCGACGTGCAGTATGAGCACGGCTTCGAGCATCAGGTGCGCCGACCCGAGTTCGTCAGCGCGGCCGACTTCGCGCGTGCCGTCAACGAGGCCAAGATCAACGACGGCTCGTCGGCCTACTACACCGACGAGGCCATCGCCGCCTACGAGTCCGGACGTCATCCCGAGCTCTTCCCCAACGTCGACTGGCAGAGCGAGACCCTGCGCGACTGGGCCCATACCAACAACTTCAACATCACCTTCTACGGTGGCAGCAAGAAGTTCCGCTACTTCACCATGCTCAACCTCAACGGCAATCAGGGCTTCAACGACCATGGCGACGACAACCCCGACTACCGCACTCAGGACCAGTTCTCGCGCGGCTCGATGCGTTCGAACATCGACATCGACCTGACCGAGAGCACACTGCTGACGCTCAACGTGCTGGGCACGCTCACCGAGGCCCGCAAGACCGGCACCAACTTTGCCTGGGGCAGCAGCTACACGGGCTACTCGTGCACCAGCATCTGGAATGCCCTCTACCGCACGCCGGCCAACGCATTCCCGGTGCGGCTCTCCAACGGATACTGGGGCGGCGTCACCGACGGCACTGCGCTCAACGGCACCTATAACCCCGTGGCCATCGCCACCGACGCGGGCTACATCAAGCATCACAACCGCAGCATCTTCGTTGACATGAATCTGGAGCAGGACCTCTCGATTGTGACCGAAGGCCTCGGCGCCACATTCCGCCTGGCCTACGACAACACGGCCTACTACGTCGAGAACTACACCCGTGCCTACGACTACGCATTCTATCCCGTGGCAGGCGGCTCGGCCGTCAGCTTCGACGGCGACGGCGAGGTCATCACGTTCCCGTCGCCCTCCATCTCGCAGGATTCGGACGGCAACAGCATCGCCACGTCGCTCTCGACCGACTCCTACATCACGTCCTACAACCGCAACGTCAGCATCTACGGCAACCTCTTCTACGACCACGCCATCGGCGACAACCAGAAGCTCTACGCACAGCTGCGCTACGACTTCGAGAAGCGCGACTCGCGCGGCGTCAACACCACGTACTACTATCAGAACGTGTCGGCCTATGCGCACTACATGCTGGCCGACAAGTACATCGCCGACGTGACGCTGATGGGCTCGGGCCACAACTTCTTCGCACCCGACCACAAATGGGCATTCTCGCCCACGGTGGCCTTGGGCTGGATTGTGTCGGCCGAAGACTTCATGCAGGGCATCGACGCCATCGACTTCCTGAAGCTGCGCGCATCGTTCGGCCGCATCAACTCGAGCTACGTGCCCGCCAACGGCTACTGGGTCCAGACCTACGACGGCGGCCCCTCGTACTACATGTTCGACACCGCCTACTCCAACCCCTCGTCGACCACGCTGCCAGGCCGAATGCCTACGCCCGACAACTCGTCGCACGAGAAGGCCGACAAGTTCAACGTGGGCATCGAGGCACGCCTGCTGGGCTGCCTGAGCCTCGTGGCCGAGGGATTCTACGAGAACCGCAACGACATCTGGGTCGACGCCACCAACAAATACTCGGACGTGCTGGGCTTCACGGCTCCCTACGAGACGGCCGGCCGCGTGGTGAGCAGCGGCGTGGAAGTGGGTCTTGACTTCGACAAGCAGCTGGGCGACGTGCGCGTCAACCTTGGCGGCAAGTTCACATTCAACCGCAGCAAAATCAAGGAGCAGTACGAGGAACTCAAGCTCTACTCCAACCTCGAGACCACCGGCAAGCCTCTGGGCCAGATCTTCGGCCTCGAATCGGTCGGATTCTTCAAGGACCAGGCCGACGTCGACAACAGCCTGCCGCAGACATTCACCACGGTGCGCCCGGGCGACATCAAATATCGCGACATCAACGGCGACGGCACCATCGACGAGAACGACGTGACGGCAATCGGCTACAACACCATCTGCCCCGAAATCTACTACTCGTTCAACCTCGGCGCCGAGTGGAAAGGCCTGGGTGTGAGTGCGCTCTTCCAGGGCGCCGCCAACTATTCGGCCTACCTGAACACCACCAGCGTCTATCGTCCGCTTGTGGGCAACACCAACATCTCGACCGAATACTACGACAACCGCTGGACGCCCGAAACGGCCGACGCCGCCAAGTATCCGCGACTGTCGATGGAGAGCAACACCAACAACGACCGCTACAACACCACTTGGGTGGCCGACCGCTCGTTCCTCAAGCTCCGCAGCGTCGAGCTCTACTACAATCTGCCCAAGTCGCTGCTCGAAAAGACCAAGGTCATCAAGGGCTCGCGCATATTCGTGACCGGAACCGACCTGGCCTGCTTCGACAAGATTGACATCGCCGACCCCGAAGCCTACGGCGAAGGTTATCCGCTGACGCAGAGCGTGGTGCTGGGATGCCAAATTCAGTTCTAACCCATTAAGATACTTTAGATTATGAAAGCAAAAGTAATATCGACAGCTATGGCACTGGCCGCTATCGCAGCCGCCTGTGAAGAGGACATGGACTATGGCGAATACGTCCTCAACACGCGCGACTACGTGGACCAGACGTTCGACGGCGTGACCAACCTGGCCAACAATGTCTACAACTATCTCGACTACGACTACGGACAGATGTATGGCGGCGGAATGCTCGCGTCGGCCACCGACGAGGCCGTCTGCGCCTACCAGAGCAACACCGTGCAGGGATTCACCAACGGGTCGTGGAGCGCCACCAACACGCTCTCGAGCCGCTGGAGCAACGACTACACCGGCATACAGTGCGCCAACTACTACATCGACAACTTCGGAGGCATGACGTTCGACGAGCTCAAGCTCAACTCCGACTACAACGTCTGCATGCGCCGCTACCTCTACTCGTTCCAGGAGGTCAGGGCACTGCGCGCCTACTACTATCTGGACCTTGTGCGCAACTTCGGCGACGTGCCCTACTTCACACGCACCGTCGACAACTCCAGCGTCAACTCGCTGACGCGCATGCCCGCTCTCGCTGTGCTCGACAGCATCATGGCCGAGTGCGACGCGGTGGTCGACACGGTGGTCGAAGACTATTCGGCACTGCCCGACGAGGGCTGGGGCGACAAATACACCCTGCGCGTGGACCGCTACTTCGTGCTCGCGCTCAAGGCACGCGCCGCACTCTATGCGGCCAGCCCGCTCTTCAACACCACCGGCGACCGCGAACGCTGGCGCAAGGCCGCCGTGGCATCGAAGCAGCTCATCGACGAGTGCGCCGCCAAGGGCCGCACGCTCGACGCCAAATATTCGAACGTGGCTTCGGCATTCGCACTCGAAAGCAAGGAGGTCATCTTCTCGCGCCTCGTCTATTCGAGCCTGACCACCGCCATCAAGGAGAACTATAACTATCCGGTGGGCATCAACGGAGCAGGGCAGGGCATCAACTGCCCCAGCCAGACGCTGGTGGACGCCTACGAGATGGCCGTCACCGGCCTGCTGCCCTCCGAGGCCGGCTCGGGCTACGACGCCGCCAACCCCTACGACGGCCGCGACCCGCGCTTCTACCTGACTGTGGCCTGCAACGGCGACATCTGGCCCACGGCCTATCAGGACACCACCGGCTCGGCGCCATATCAGCTCCAGACCTACATCGGCGGCAACAGCGGACAGCCCGTGACCGGCGCCACGCCCACTGGCTACTACCTGAAGAAGGGCCTCGACGGCACGCTCGACTTCCGCACCGGCAGCACCGGCGTCGCATCGTCGAAGCACTCGTGGACCACCTTCCGCCTCGGTGAGTTCTACCTCAACTTTGCCGAAGCCGCCTACAACTACACCGGCGACCCCAATGCCGCTGTCGACGGCATGACGGCCAACCAGGCCGTGAACGCCGTGCGCGCACGCGCCGGTATGCCCGACTTCCCAGCCACGCTCGCCGGCGACGACTGGATGCGCAAGTACAAGAACGAGCGCATGGTGGAACTGGCTTTCGAAGGACACCGATTCTACGACCTGCGCCGCTGGCGCGGAGCCTCCGACGGTGTGGACGCCGCCCACCGCATGACCTCGGTCGATGTGATGGAGATTACCAAGAACGCCGACGGCACTTTCGCCTACAACCGCAAGACCCTCACGCGCACTTGGAACGACCGCATGTACCTCTTCCCGATTGCACAGTCGGAACTGGTGAAGAACTCGAACCTCGTGCAGAACCCCGGATGGTGATGCACGACGACAACAGAATGTGATATGGTGTTTGACTATGCACGGCTTTGCAATTCCGGCCTCGCGCCGGGTTGCATTGTCCGCGCATAATCAACGACACCTCGCAGATAGCACCTTAATTATTAACTAAAAACTATTTCGAAATGAAAAGAACATTATTTACCCTAATTGCTGCCGCTGCACTGACATCGGCCGCACAGGCACAGGACTTGATTCCTGTCAAGACATGGACCCCGCAGACAGTATCGTGGACTCCTTCGGTATTTGCCGACGGTGTAGACTTTAACGCTGCCGACTCCAAAGGCGTGGGCGCATACGAAGGCCTCGAATTCCAAGGCCCGGCTGCTTTCTACCACTTCTACAACGGCGTACACAACCAGAACTCGGGCGGCCGCCACGTGATTCTCTTGGACTCCAAGATAGGCCAGCGCATCAGAGTGACTGCACAGATTGAGGAAGGTTCCAGAGTGGGCTCCGACGGCACTTGCGTCTATGCAGGCACCGGCACAAAGCTCCGCACCATGAGCAACCCGGTGACCGCCGGCACCAAAGGCGTGGCCGAAGCCTCTTTTGACCCTGCCACCATGCAGCAGGTGGTTGTCTTCGACGTCACTGCCGACGCAGCCCGTTTCTTCCTCAACCGCACAGGCGGTTTCACCAAGATCGAGCTCTGCGACGTGGAGACCCTCACCGACGAGACCCGCGCCACCTACACCGTCAAGTTTGTTGACGAAAACGGCACCGAAATCAAGGACGCCGTGGTGCGCGAAGGCAAAATCGGTTCTAACCCCGAGTTCCTCTATGGCGACGATGCCACAGTGATTACCGAAACCGGCAAGTACAACTACGTTTCGAACGACTTTGCCGACGTTACCCTTGCCGCTACCGGCAGCGTGGCTACTGTCAAGTTCCAGTCGGTCGAGAAGTGGACTGTTACGTTCAACTATGTCAACAGCGACACCGAAGAGAGCCTCGCTACCGAAACGGCTGTTGTTTATTCTGACGCCCCCAAGGCTTCGTACAACGCATGGCCTGCCGACAACCAGGGCTACCACTATGCAGCATCCGCTAACAAAGACCTCGGTCTGCCCGGTGGCGACACCGACAATTACAGTGTCGTCTTCACCGCCAATGGCGAAACGGCCGACATCATGTGCCTCGGCGCAGCCGAATACTACGACTGCGAAGGCTACGGAATCTACTTCTATACCGAAGCCGAAGATGTTGAGAACGCTCCCGCAGCCTACGACTATGTGGGCGCATCGGGCGGCCGCATAGCTCAGGTCAAGGGCGGACATGGCGATGCTACTCAGCTCGTGCAGCTCGGCCTCTATCCGGTGGGCAACTATGTGATTGTTTCCGACATCATTGCCAACCAAGGACGCAACTGTGTGCTGCGCAGCGCTAAAAAAGGTCCCGACACCAGCTGGACCGATGCCAGTGGCAACGCAATGGTCTACACCGCAGCTGGCGAAATCAAAGCATTCTTCACGGTTACCGAAGCTGACTGCGACACCACGCTCGCCGATGGCGTGACACCTGCTGTGGCTCTCACATGGGGTGGCAAAGACCAGCTCGGCGACGGCACGAAATACAACCAATCGGCCGACTACGACTTTGTGGTAGTCTTCAAGGAAGGCTGGTCCGAGATTCCGGGCGACGGCATCGAGGAAATCTTCATCGAGCGCAACGGCGTGGTTACCAAAGACGACGCCGTCTACGACCTGATGGGCCGCAAGGTGACCGGCAAGCTCAGCCGCGGCATCTATGTGTGCGGAGGCAAGAAGTTCTTTGTGAAGTGACACTTGTTTTTTCCATCATTCAAATACATTTGCGCAAGGGACGCTCCGCGAGGGAGTGTCCTTTGCCGTTTTCAAATACCGACGATAATATAAAATCAATCATCATGAAAATAACCACCCTAATGGCAGCAGCCGCAATGCTGGCAATGCCTCTGGCAGGCCTGGCCCAGCGTGCGCAGACCCCTGTGCTCGACCGCGGCTTGGTGGCTGTCAAGACCTCATCTGGCGTGTTCTGCAGCTGGCGCATCACCGGCGAAGAATACTACGACGTGGCCTACAACGTCTACCGCGACGGGACCCTCCTGACGCCCAAGCCCATCACGGTCTCCAACTTCACCGACGCAGGTGGCAGCGCCTCGTCGCAATACACGGTGCAGGCCGTGGTGCGCGGCGCCGAGCAGGTGCAGAGCCCCGCAGCGTCCGTGTGGCAGAGCAACTATCTGGAGATAGTGCCTGACCACGGCACGCTCACCTCCGAATTCGAGCCCAACGACGCCACCATAGCCGACCTCGACGGCGACGGCCGCATGGAGCTGCTCGTCAAGTTCCGCAACGTCACCGACGCTGCAGCCAGCTATCCGACCGACGGCACCGAGTTCGACATCATCGAGTGCTACACGCTCGACGGCACCAAGCTCTGGTGGATAGACTGCGGCCCCAACATGACCGACTTCCAGAGCAACGAAATCAACATCGCCGCCTACGACTGGGACGGCGACGGCCGTGCCGAGTGCATCCTGCGCGGAGCCGATGCCATGGTCATCCACATGGCCGACGGCACCACGCACACCGTGGGCGACCCCTCGGTCAACACCCGCGACGACCTTGTGCGCACCTCGGCCATGACCTTCACCCACACCGGCGCCGAATATCTGCTCTATCTCGACGGCCTGACCGGCAAGGTCTATCAGGAACTGACCTATCCGCTGGCCCGACTCGAGGCTGGCGAGACCGACCTCAGCGCCGCATGGGGCGACGGCTACGGCCACCGCTCGTCGAAGCACTTCTTCGGCGCGCCATATCTCGACGGCCGCAAGCCCAGCATCTTCCTGGCCCGCGGCATCTACACCCGCCACAAGATGATTGCCTACGACGTGGACCCATCCACCCACACGCTCACCAAGCGCTGGGCCTGGAACTGCAACACGCCCGGCAGCCCGTGGTACGGCCAGGGCTACCACAACTACTCGATTGCCGACGTCGACCTCGACGGCCGCGACGAGATCGTGTTCGGCTCGATGGTGATCGACGACAACGGCCGCGGCCTGTCCACCACCGGCCTGGGACACGGCGACGCACACCACGTGAGCGACTTCAACCCCTATGTGCACGGCCTTGAGATATATGCCTGCAACGAGGACCAGCCCGCCAACAACTATCGCGACGGCACCACCAGCCGCATCTACTATCGCTTCATCGGCACGGCCGACGACGGACGCTCGATGTGCGGCAACTTCTGCAACGACTATCTCGGCGCCATGGGTCTATCGGCCCACGACTCGCCCATCAGCTGCGTCACCAACGACCACCTCGACGGCCTTGTGTCCACCGGCGTCACCCAGAACTTCCGCATCTACTGGGACGGCGACCTGCAGGAGGAATCGTTCAACGGCGCCGGAGTGTCGGAGAGCGCCGGCTGCATCTACAAATACGGCAGCTCGGCACCCATCGCCACCTTCACCGGCACGCTCACCAACAACTCGACCAAGGCCACGCCGTGCCTTCAGGCCGACATCTTCGGCGACTGGCGCGAGGAGGTGGTGATGCGCACCTCGGCCGGCAACATCCGCATCTACACCACCACCGCCACCACCACATGGCGCAACTACACGCTGCTCGACGACCATCAGTATCGCAACGCCATGATTACCCAGATGAACGGCTACAACCAGCCGCCGCACGTCAGCTACTTCCTGGGCGAGCTTGAGCAGATAACCGTGGCTCCTCCGCCCGTCATCTGCAACGGGCGCACCGAGATTGAGGCCGGCACCGAAATATCGTCGGCACACAACGGCAAGCACATCTTCTTCGCCCCCACCGCCGACGCCACATTCAGCGTGGCAAGCGGCGCCGAGCCCTACATACTGACGGTCAACACGCCGTCGCACGTGCAGGGCAACGACGACAATGACAACATCACGCGCACCTACTTCACCCACACCGCCACCGGCGCAGGCTTCGGCGGCGAGATGCGTCTGATAAAGCAGGGCGACGGCACCCTTGTGCTGCCCGCCGTCGACCAGACCTACACCGGCAACACCGAGGTGTGGGCAGGCACGCTCAGCTTCGACGGCCGGATGACGGCCAGCCCCGTGCACCTCAACCGCTTCGCACGCCTCGACACCAAGGGCTCGTTCGCTCGCCGCGTGTCGCTCGACTACGGTGCCGTTCTGTCGGCCGGCGGTCCCAATGCTGCCGCCACGGCCACTGTCGACACGCTCGAGCTCAACTTCGGCGCGCGCGTCGAGGTCGACCTCTACTCTGAAGACACCAAGGCCGACGTGCTCAAGATAAAGCAGCTCACCATCAACACGTTCGCCCCGGCCACTGGCGTCCTGCCCTACGACCGCCCCGTCATAGGCCTCTGTCTGCACCCCGCTGCCGGCGAGACGCGAATAGCCAGCGGCCGCTACCTGATTGCCGAAGTGGGCTCGCTGGTGGGCTCTGTCGACAATCTGGCCATCGACGGCAAGGACGGCAACAAGGTGACGCTTGTGCTCGAAGAGGGCAAGCTCTATGTGGACATCGAGGCACTGCGCGACCCCACCACCATCTACTGGGTGGGCGACAAGAGCGCCGACTGGGACCTCTACACCACGTTCAACTTTGTGGATGCCGAGGGCAACGAGACCGGCTTTGTGACCGGCGACGCCGTGGTGTTTGACCAGCGCGCCCAGGCCAAGACCGTGAACGTGACCGAAGTGCTGCGCCCGGCATCGGTGACCGTGGCAGCCACGGCTCCCGACCTGACCATTGGCGGCGACAGCCTCTGCATCAGCGGCGCACTGACCAAGCAGGGCGCTTCGACACTGACCGTGACCGGCTTCAACACCATGACCGGCGGCACCGTGATTGCCGAAGGCGTGGTGGTGGTGCCGCAGCTGGGCTACAAGGAGGGCAACCAGACCGGCGCCCTCGGCACTCTGACCGACGTCATCGAGCTGGCCGGAGGCACGCTCAGCGTCTCGGGGGCCGTGTATAGCAGCCAGACCATCAAGCTCAGCGACGCTTCGGCCATCGACGTGCCCGCCGGCTCGTCGCTGCTGCTGACGGCCGTCATCACTCCTACGTCGTCGACATCGCCGCTGACCAAGACGGGCGCAGGCGCACTGACCTTCGGCGCAGGCAAGAACGGTGGCGAGCTCCACATTGCCGCCGGCACTGTCTACGGCAGCGAGAACACGGCCTTCGGCAAGATAGTGTTCGAGGGCGGCTCCATGGTCGACAAAGACGACATATACTCCTACTCCAGCATAGCCACCTCATTCGAGGTTGCGGCCGGGCAGAAGGGCGCGCTCTATCTCGACAGCCGCTGCAACTACACCGGCAGCCTCACCGGCTCGGGCACGCTCAGCCTCGAGGCACACAGCATTCGCACCTACATCAACGGCGACTGGAGCGCCTTTGAGGGCACCATCAACCTGACAGGCAAGAAGACCGGCTCCTACGATCCGATGCTCTACTTCAACAACAACTACGGCATCGCATCGGCCACACTCAACAATGCCGGCGTCTTCGACAACAATGCGCGCGACGTCACCATAGGCCAGGTGCTGGGCTCGGGCACGCTCCAGGGCTCGGGCACCTACTCCATAGGCTCGCTCGGCACCGACTTCACGCTCAAGAACACGCTCTCGGGCTGCGGCCTGGCCAAGGTGGGCTCGGGCGTGATGACCATGACGACCGTGCAGACCGGCCTCGGCAAGAACGTGGAGGTGATTGACGGTGTGCTTAACCTGCGCCCGTCCAGCATCAATTCCGACTTCTTCGGCAAGCGCGCCGTCAACGTCAGCGGCGGCGCACTGTCGGGCCGCGCACAGGTGGGCACGGTCAGCGTGCTCGCGGGCGGCACCATCCGTCCGGGCGACGCCACCAAGACATCCATGTACGGATACATGAAGGTAGGCACCCTGACCGTGGCCGAGGGCGGCACTGCCGAGTTCCACATCGAGACGGCAGCCAACACCGTGTCGGCGCGCTCGTATCTCACCGTGACCTCGACCCTGACCATCAACGGCACCATCAGCGTCAACATGGCCGACACCTACGTGCCTGCCGACGGCGACGCCATCATCCTCTGGACGGCCGGCGAGATTGCCCTGGGCTCCGGCGTCAAATACGACCTGCCCGACCTGCCCGCCGGACTTGAGTGGGACACGTCGGCCATGAATTCGACCACCGGCACTCTGAAAGTTCGCGCCGTGTCCGACGGCATCGACGACATCGGCATGAACGAGCAGGTGCGCTGCGTGGTCTACGACCTGACGGGTCAGCGCGTGGCCGAGTTCACCACCGAGCGTGCCGGCGTGGAGACGGCCATCCGCAACGCCACTTCGCGTCGCGGCGTCTTCGTGGTCCGCATGACGGCGCTTGGCGGCGCTGTGGCATCGGTCAAGATGCGCATACTCTGACGGCACGGCCGGCAGGCGCCTCGGCAGGCGCTCCGCGCGGCGGTGCATCAACAATATGGCCCAAGCCTCTGCATCAGAGGCTTGGGCCTTTTTGGTATGCGGCGGCCCGGCGGACGGCGGCTGTGGCTTGCGTGTGGTCTGCATTGCGGGCGCAGGGCGGTGCGGGCTGCCGCGTGCGGCTGCCTGCGCGTATGGATGTGGAGGGGTGGGGGTCAGTCGTCGGAGGCGTCGGCGTCGGTGGCGGGGGGCAGGGTGCAGCTGCGCATCCAGCGCACGAAGCACAGCAGGCAGATGGCCTCGCGAGCCTGCGCCTTGCGCATGGCCTGCGCCGCGCTGATGCCCTTGGAGTGCATTATCTGGCGGCGGTTGATGCTCACGGTGGGGCGATCGCCCTCGGCAAACAGATTGCTGCCCATGGCAAAGTGGCGCGCATGGCTCAGCACCAGCGGCGCCATGGTGGCGGCCAGGTCGGTGTGACTGCCGTAGCGCGTGGTGTCGACGCTGAGGGCCGTGCGCACGCTGCGGGGCACGTAGACGTAGAGCGGCACCGAGTGCTGCATGGGCGACGGCTTGTCGTACTGCAGCAGAGTGCGTATGTTGTGGTCGCCGGTGATGAAGACTATGGTGCTGTCGGCCAGGGGGCTGCGCTTGAGGCTGTCCATGAAGCGGCCGAGGGCGTGCGTCTCGTACTGGAAGCCCTTCAGATAGTCGGACGTCACCACGGCGTCGGTGCAGAAGCGGTCGGAATTGAAGCAGGGGTCGAGCTCGGGCATCTCGAACTCGGTCGGGAACTCGAACGGCGTGTGGCTGGTGCTGGTCAGCGCCATGGCAAAGGTGGGCCTGCCGGCGCTCTGCAGCTGCTCCAGCAGATATTGCAGCATGCGGTGGTCGTAGACGCCCCACGTGCGGTTGCACAGGCCCTCCTGAGCCTCGCGCGGCGTGGCGTCCATTATCTCGTATTTGCCCGTCACCGTGCCGAAGCTCTGGCGTGGCAGCACCTCCTGCAGATTGCGCCACGACAGCTCTATGCCGGTGACGAAGCGCGTGTCGTAGCCGGCCTCGGCATAGGGGCGTGCCACGGCCGACGGGAACTCCGCAAAGCGGTAGCGCGAGGTGTAGATGTTCTCGATGGGCGAGGCCACCGTCAGCGCCTCCACGGTGGCTATGGTGCCGTTGGCATACGACTGGAAGTGAGGCATGTATATGTCCTCGCGCAGATGCTGCCGCATGGAGCCCAGCAGGTCGAATCCGCCCGCGCTGTCGTCCATCTGCAGCAGTTCGTTGCTCCAGCTCTCGGTCACTATCAGCACCATGTGCATGCCCTGCGCTGGCGCCTTGCCGCTGACGGCAAAGGCGCACTGCTCGGCGCTGATGTCGGCCGCCGAGTCGGGGCTGATGTCGAGCCAGGCGGCCACGGCCTCGGCCTCGGTGGCAAAGCCGTTGTGGGCCAGTATGTCGGCCTCGGTGGGCAGCACGAACTGCTTGCGCCGCTCGCTCCATGCCTTCTTGAGCATGAAGGGGGCGTTGGGCACGCAGTCGCACAGGGTGCGGTCGGCCGACACGTATATGTCTTCGGCTCTGAGCGGGAACGTGCCCAGCGAGCCGCGCACGGCCACCGCCAGCACCACCATGGCGGCAGTGCAGCGCACCACGGCCGTCCGACGCCCGGGGCGCGACTCGCCCATGCGCTTCCACCAGCCCCGGCTTGCCAGGTCGAGGCCTATGGCCAGCAGACCCAGCGCGCTGGCTATGGTCACCACCGGATATTCGTTCCAGATGGAGCGCAGCAGCAGGCGCGGGTTCTCGTCCATGAAGTCGAAGAGCACTATGTTGAAGTGGCTTTCGAAGTTGAGATAGAAGCACGTGTCGACCGCGCTCAGCAGGGCCACCAGCGTGGCGGCCACCACGCCGTAGACGCGCATCACCTGCCCGGCCATGTGCCCGGCGCGCTCGCCCCCAAGGGCGGCAGCGGCCACGGCCGGCAGCATGGGCAGGCAGATGTAGGCGGCCACCTGAGCGTCGAAGCGCAGGGCGTTGAACAGCAGCAGCGGCAGGTTGTCGGAGTGGGCGGCCAGTGTGGCCGCGTCGACGTGTATGAGCGCGAAGATGATGCGGGCCAGCGCCATCAGCGCCATCTGGACGGCTGCCACCACTGCAAGCCGCCTTACGGCAAGGTCGAGTCGTTGAAGTCTGTGCATGATAGTTGCGGTATGTGCCGCCTGCGGGCGGCGGGTGTAAGTGCGCCCCGGTGTGCCGTTGCGGCGGGGACGGTCTGCAAATATACGTATTATTATGGCCCGTTGTTGCCCCCCTGCGCGCAGCCGCCGCTAGTGCCGTGCGGCAGGCTCCACGCGCCCGCACGCATCGGCCCAAGCCGACGGCTCTGGATGCGCGAGCCGCCGGCACTCGTGTTGCGAGCCGTCGGCTCTTGACGTGAGAGCCGCCGGCTCTGACACATGCGACAGCGCGTGCGGCGCGTGCCGGCACGGGCCTGCGGCGGGCGGACAGTGCTGCGATATGGCAGGTCCGGTGCCAATATGTCGGGGCGGGGCGGGGCGGCGTGCCATGTTGGCGTGACGGCGGTCATGCCTGCTGACAATAAGTGCCTTGCGCGGCTTTGGCAGACTATTTGCAAAACGGGTGTGCAAACGAAAAACGATAGAACCATGAACCTGAACAACTTTACCGTCAAGGCACAGGAGGCCGTCGAGAATGCAGCGCGTGCGGCCTCGGCCCGGGGGCAGCAGGCCATAGAGCCGGCGCACCTCCTCAGGGGTCTTCTCGATGCCGACGAGAACATAGCCAACTACATCTTCGGCAAGTGCGGCATGAGCGGCATAGACGCCATGGCCGACCGGCTGCTCGAAGGGCTGCCGCGCGTCAGCGGAGGCGAGCCCTACCTGAGCCGCGCCTCGGCCAAGGTGCTCGAAAAGGCCTCCGAGCTCAGCCAGGCCGCGGGCGACCGCTTTGTGAGCGTCGAATATCTGCTGATGGCGCTGCTCTTTGCGGGCGACGCCACCGAGCGGGCGCTCAAGGACGCCGGCGCCACCCAGAAGGCGCTGGCCGAGGCCATAGCCTCGCTGCGCAAGGGCAGCACCGCCCAGACGCAGTCGGCCGAAGATACCTACAACGCCCTGTCGAAATATGCCGTCAACCTCAACCGGCAGGCGCGCAACGGCAAGCTCGACCCCGTGATAGGCCGCGACGACGAGATACGCCGCGTGCTTCAGATACTGAGCCGCCGCACCAAGAACAACCCCATCCTGATAGGCGAGCCCGGTGTGGGCAAGACGGCCATCGCCGAGGGCCTTGCGCACCGCATAGTCAACGGCGACGTGCCCGACAACCTCCGCGACCGCGAGATATACTCGCTCGACATGGGCGCGCTGGTGGCCGGAGCCAAATACAAGGGCGAGTTCGAGGAGCGCCTCAAGAGCGTGGTGCGCGAGGTGACGGCGGCCGAGGGCAGCGTCATCCTCTTCATCGACGAGATTCACACCCTTGTGGGAGCCGGCAAGGGCGACGGTGCCATGGATGCCGCCAACATCCTGAAGCCCGCGCTCGCACGCGGCGAGCTGCGCGCCATCGGCGCCACCACGCTCGACGAGTATCAGAAGTATTTCGAAAAGGACAAGGCCCTTGAGCGACGCTTCCAGACGGTGATGGTCGACGAGCCCTCGGCGCCCGACGCCATATCCATCCTCCGAGGCCTGAAGGAACGCTACGAAAGCCACCACAAGGTGCGCATCAAGGACGAGGCCATCATAGCCGCCGTGGAACTCTCGCAGCGCTACATCACCCAGCGCTTCCTGCCCGACAAGGCCATCGACCTGGTCGACGAGGCCGCCGCACGCCTGCGCATCGAAATGAATTCGGTGCCCGAAGACATCGACGAGCTGGACCGACACATCAAGCAGCTCGAGATTGAGCGCGAAGCCATACGCCGCGAGGGCGACAAGCCCAAGCTCGAAAGGCTCACCGCACAGATTGAGGAGCTGCGCGCCGAGTGCACCGCCAAGCGCGCCAAGTGGCAGCAGGAGAAGACCATTGTCGACGGCATACAGCAGCAGAAGGAGGCCATCGAGCACTTCCGCTTCGACGCCGAGAGGGCCGAGCGCGACGGCAACTTCGAGCGCGTGGCCGAGCTGCGCTACGGCCGCATCAAGGAGGCCGAGAGCCGCATCGAAGACCTCAAGCGGCAGCTGCAGCAGATGCAGGCCGACTCGGCCATGATAAAGGAGGAGGTCGATGCCGACGACATTGCCGAGGTGGTCAGCCGCTGGACGGGCATACCCGTCAGCAAGATGCAGAAGTCGGAGCGCGCCAAGCTGCTTGCGCTCGAAGACGAACTGCACAGGCGCGTGGTGGGGCAGGACGAGGCCATCCGCGCCGTGGCCGATGCCGTCAGGCGCTCGCGCGCAGGCCTGCAGGACGGACGCCGCCCCATAGGGTCGTTCATCTTCATAGGCACCACCGGCGTGGGCAAGACGGAGCTGGCCAAGGCCCTGGCCGAGTTCCTCTTCGACGACGAGAACCTTATGACGCGAATAGACATGAGCGAGTATCAGGAGCGCCACTCGGTGTCGCGGCTCATAGGCGCGCCTCCCGGATACGTGGGCTACGACGAGGGCGGGCAGCTGACCGAAGCGGTGCGCCGCAAGCCCTACTCCGTGGTTCTGCTCGACGAGATAGAAAAGGCTCACCCCGACGTCTTCAACATCCTGCTGCAGGTGCTCGACGACGGCCGCCTGACCGACAACAAGGGGCGCACCGTCGACTTCCGCAACACCATAGTCATCATGACGTCCAACCTTGGCTCGGACCTCATCAGCCGGCACTACGAGCAGACCGCCGGCCGCACCACGCCCGAGCTCGTGGAGGCCTGCAAGCGCGACGTGATGGGCCTGCTGCGGCAGACCATCCGCCCCGAGTTCCTCAACCGCATCGACGAGATTGTGATGTTCACGCCGCTCAGCCACGACGACATAGAGCGGATTGTGAGCCTGCAGTTCGCGGCCGTGGCGCGTACGCTGGCAAGGAACGGCATCAGCATCAGCATCACGCCGGCCGCCACCAGCTGGATTGCCGATGCCGGCTTCGACGCCATGTATGGCGCCCGACCCGTCAAGCGCGCTCTGCAGACCTATGTGCTCAACGACCTGTCGCGCCAGATTCTGGCCGACACCGTCAGCCGCGACAGGCCCGTGGTGGTCGACGCCGCCGGGGGGCATCTTGTGTTCAGCAACTGACGGCGCACCGCGGCATCGCGCTCTGTCCTGCACGGGCGGGCTCCCTTGCGTGGGGGCCCGCCCGTGCCGTGCAGGGGGGCGCCTGTCACAAAAAAACTTAATGTGCCGCGCGCCCTGCACAGCGAGGGCCGGGCTTTGCTATCTTCGCGTCCTGATAACAAAACCAATCGAAACAAACGTCAGTCATGTGGTTCGCTCTTGCACTCCTGTCGGCCCTCTTCCTGGGCTTCTACGACGTCCTGCGCAAATATTCGCTCAACGGCAATGCGGTGCTGCCGGTGCTGCTGGTCAGCACGTTCACCTCGTCGCTGATGCTGGCTCCGGTGCTGTGGGCCTCGCACGCGGGGCTGATAGATGCCGACAGCCGGGTCTATGTGCCTCCCATATCGGGCGCCATGCATCTGCTGCTGGTGGCCAAGGCGGCCATAGTGCTGGGGTCGTGGATATTCGTCTACTACGGGCTCAAGCATCTGCCGCTCAGCATAGTGTCGCCCATCCGCGCCACCGCTCCCATCTGGACTCTGGCGGGGGCTCTCATCATCTTTGCCGAGCGCCCCAACGGGTTGCAGTGGGCGGGGCTGGTGGTCACGTTCGTCTTTTTCTACCTCTTCAGCACAGTGGGGCGGCGCGAGGGCATCAACTTCGGGGCCAACCGCTGGGTGTGGTCGGTGGTGGCGGGCACGCTGATTGGTTCGGCCAGTGCCCTGTTCGACAAGTACATAGTGGCCGGTGCGGGCATTCCGCGCATGGCCATCCTCACCTACTATTCGTTCTATCAGGTGCTGCTGCTGGTGCCCATGCTCATGGTCATCTGGTGGCCTCACCGGCGCGAGCAGCCTTTTGTGTGGCGGTGGTCGGTGCCGTGCATAGGGGTGGTCATCATCGTGGCCGACTTCGTCTACTATGGCGCCATCGACTGCGACGGGGCTCTCATATCGCTCATCTCGCCGCTGCGCCGCAGCAATGCGGTGGTGGCTTTCGCGATGGCGGCTCTCATCTTCAAGGAGCGCAACATGCTGCGCAAGGGGCTGTGCCTGCTGGGCATCATGGCAGGCATAGGCCTCATAGTGTGGGGCAGCCTTTAGCGCGGCGCCCGGAGGGCGCGGCGCAATGCGGCAGGCCGGTGCGTGCTGACGTGTGTGTCAGCGGCGCACCGGCCTGCCGTGTGTATGGTGGTGCCGTGTGCCGGCCTACACTCTGATGGACGGGTGATGATAGCGCCCGGCCTCGCGCGTGATGCGCCCCCATTCGATGGCCTGCTCGGGGCATCGGTGGATGCAGGCCGAGCACTGCAGGCAGTCGTCGCCCCACTCGGGCAGGTGGTCGGCTATGGTTATGTTCTGCGTGGGGCACACCTTGGCGCAGCGCTCGCAGCCCACGCAGCGGTCCTCGTCGACCTTGAATTTGGTGCTGCCGGCCACATAGCGTCTGAACAGCCGGTAGACGAAGCTCTTGAGGGCAGGGTGGTCGCCGCGTATGTAGAGCTCGGGGGCGGCCCTGCGTTCGGCTATGCACTGCGCTATCTGCCTGACGCGCTGCGGTGCCGCCAGCAGTTTGCTCTGGGCCACTTCGGGCGCGTCCAGGCCGAAGCCTTTCATCAGTATATAGTTGTTGGGCATCTGCACCGAGAAGCATCCGTCTATGGTGTAGTGGCCGTTGCGTTCGAGCATCCCGGCCAGAATCTTGTCGGCGTTGCAGCACATGTCGCCGCAGGTCATCACCGCCCACACCTCTCTGATGTTCTCGAAGCGGGCTCCGGCCAGAAAGCGGTCAACCAGCAGTGCCGGCCCCCACGAGTGGACGGGGAACACAAGTATGAGCCGCCCTTCGTTGGGACGGTAGGTTATCTGCCCGCAGCAGCCTATTTCCTTGGCTATGTCGAACGGCGGCTCGTCGAGCAGGCGGCCCAGTTCGGTGGCAACCCACTCGGTGTTGCCGGTTCCCGATGTGTATAGTAGCATGTCGGATAGTTTAGGTTTTGTCTGGTTTTTCGGTTCAAGCGTGTGCCTGCCAGCGCGCCGGCCGCAGTGGGCGGGGCGGCATGGGGGCATCCGTTCCACAAATGTATTCTTAATTATCCAATTATTCCCGGCTTATGGTCATATTGTCTTATTTGGTTCGTCAACCGTCTTTCCGACTATCCGAACTATGGCCCACAGCGTGGCCGCGCCTGCGCACATGGCCGCCCAGGGCGGCACTCCCAGTCCGGCGGGCAGGGTGCACACGGTCAGTGCCACGGCGCCCACCGTGGCCGCGTAGGGCATCTGTGTGCGCACGTGGCTGATGTGAGGGCACGAGCACGAGAGCGAGCTCAGTATGGTGGTGTCGGATATGGGCGAGCAGTGGTCGCCCCAGACGGCTCCGGCCAGCACGCAGGCCACCGTGTGGTGGAACACGGCGGCACTCTGCGCGGCGTCGAGGTGCGCGGCCACGCACGTCTCCCAGGCCGCGGGCAGCATCAGCGGGTAGATGATGGCCATGGTGCCCCAGCTGGTGCCCGTGCTGAAGGCTATGAGTGCCGACAGCCCAAAGGTGATGGCGGGCACAAGGGCGGGCGGCGTGCTGCTGCGCGCCAGCAGGTCTATCACGAAGTGGGCCGTGTGCAGCTCTTTGGTCAGCGCGCTCAGGGCCCACGCCAGCACCAGCACCATCAGCGCGCCCAGCATGCTCTTGAAGCCTCCTACTATCGTCTGCAGCGTCTCGCCCAGCCGCATTATGCGCTGGCCTGTGGTCAGTGCGGCGGCCGTCAGCAGGCCCGCCAGCGACGCCCACAGCAGGGCCGCGAACGAGTCGGCGGCTCCTATGGTGGCCGACAGTTTGTCGGCCGTGCCCGTCGTGGCCGACTGCCACACGTCGGCATCGTAGCCCGTGTAGACCAGTCCGGCCATGGTGCCCAGCGTCACCACCGCCACGGGGACTATGGCGTTGGCCCATCGGCCGTGCTCCACCACCGGCTGCATGGCCGATGCCTCGGCCGGCGGCGTGTGGTGCTGGCTGTGGCGGTCGGCCAGTCCGGCGGCGGCCTGCCGTTCGTATCGCAGCATCGGCCCGAAGTCGCGCCGGCTCACTATGACTATGATGACGAAGGCAAGCGTCAGGATGGGGTAGAAGGAGTATTTGAGCGAGCTGACAAAGACCATGTAGGGCGTCTGATCGATGTCGGTGTATTGCAGCCCCTCGCCTATGTAGCTCAGTTCGGCGCCTATCCATGTGGTGATGAAGGCGATGGCGGCCACGGGCGCCGTGGTGGAGTCGACAATGTAGGCCAGCTTTTCGCGGGCTATGCGCAGGCGGTCGGCCACGGGGCGCATGGTGTAGCCCACCACGAGCGTGTTGGTGTAGTCGTCGAAGAAGATGAGCACGCCCATCAGCCACGTGGTCAGCATTCCGCTGCGGCGGCTGCGGGCGCGGCGCATCAGCAGGCCCACCACGCCTTTCATGCCGCCGTTGGCGGTGATGAGCGCCACCATTCCGCCTATCAGCATCGAGAAGACTATTATCGAGGCGTGGTCGCTGTCGGTCAGCGCGTCGATGGTGTAGGTGTCGGCGGCGGCCAGCACGCCCTTGCCGGCGGCCATGGCTATGCCGGCTCCGCGGCTCCACTGCACCACTGAGGCTCCGAAGGCCAGCCCGGCAAAGAGCGAACTGTAGACTTCGCGCGTCAGCAGCGCCATTATTATGGATATGAGCGGCGGCAGCACCGACATCCACAGCGGCACGGTGTGCATGGTGCGGCTGCTGGTGTCGGAGCCTGTCAGCACGCTGATGGTGGCCTGCGGCCCGGCGGTCTCGAAGGTGGCCGTGCACCGGCGGCCGTCGCGGTTCAGGGTCAGCGCCCGCCCGTCGACGTAGACGGCCACGGGCGCGCTGCTGCTGTCGGCTTCGACGCTGACGGTGGCGGGCAGCCCCTGCATCACTATGCCGGGCCACTCGATGTGTGGTGCGCCGTGTGCCGTCAGTGCGGCGGCCGTCAGCGCAAGTGTCAGGATGATGGTTTTCATGGGTCGGGTTGTGGCGGTTGCGGTGTAGGGCGCGGGTGCGCGGTGTCAGTATCCGAGGTCCTCGTCGATGAGCACCACGTCGTAGGCGCAGCCGGCGGGCTTCTCCCACATCACCGACAGTGCTTTGCAGATGCGCTGAGGGCTGCGGCAGTCGTGGCAGCGGTCGGCCGTGGCGGCGCATGGCGTCTGCAGGCCCAGGCGGCGTGCGTTGAGCGGCGCGGCCGTGTTGCGTGCGCGGTCTATGGCCGACGCCAGGTCGGGCGCTATCTTGTTGCGGCCGGCAATCAGGCACACGCGGCTGTGGCCGTAGAGCATTCCGGCAATGCGGTTGCACGTGCCGTCGATGTTGACAATCTCGCCCGTGACCGCCAGCGCGTTGACCGACGAGAAATAGATGTCGGCCGTGGCGGCGGCCCGTCGGACGGCGTCGGCGTCCATACCCCCGCACTGCCCGGCGCGCCAGTGCCAGTAGACGGTGTTGCGGCGTGCAAGGGCCTCGTAGAGCCCCATCTCTTCGAGCGTCACCGAGCCTCCGAAGCCCACGGTCAGCCCTGCCGTCGACGCGGCAATGGCGGCCGCCGCCTCGTGGCGCGTCGCATATTGGGCGGTGCGGTAGCCCAGTCTCTCCAGATTGTTCCTGATGGTTGCAAAGTCCATGGTCTGATGCTTGTTGGTTGACAGTGCGCAAAGTTACGTTTTGTGCGGTAATTTATCGGTGTCGGGGGCGGGTCAATGGCAGCCCGCCCCCGCCCGCCGCTGAGCCCGACCCCTGAGCGCCATTCACGGGTCGGGGCCGGGCTGTGGCGCGGCCTGCGCCAGTGCACGCTCCGTTGCCTGACTGCACGGCTGAAAGCGAAAAAAGTATTACTTTTACAACTCAAACGCACTGCGCCAATGACCTGAAGAATAATAACTGATAAGAATAACAATACACAAGACTCCTTCGCTGTCTTATAGGCTTCGGTCAGCCTCGCAGGGATAGCGCAGGAGTTTTCGCTTTTACGACCATGGCGAAAAATGCAAAGGAAGTGATGAAGAAAACCATTGAGCAGACTCTGTGGGATTCGGCAAACGAGCTGCGCGGCAATCTCGATGCCGCCGAGTACAAAAGCGTGGTGCTCGGACTTGTATTTCTAAAGTATATTAACGACTGCTTTAAAGTCAAGCACGATGAACTTGTTGCAGAGGGGGATGGTTTTGAAGAAGACCCGGACGAATACATAGGCGACAACATATTCTTTGTCCCCATCGAAGCCCGTTGGGAGAAGGTGGTCAACGCCTCGCTTACTGCCGAAATCGGAGTTGTCGTTGATGCTGCAATGGAAGCGCTGGAGAAAGAAAACAAACAGCTTAAAGGCATTCTTCCCAAGAACTATGCTCGCCCAGAACTTGACAAGCGCCGCTTAGGTAACGTGATTGATATTTTTGAAAACAATCTCCACTTTACAGGCTCGGAAGCTCGCGATGTGCTGGGTCGTGTATATGAATATTTCCTTGGAGAGTTTGCCCGTGAAGAAGGCAAGAAAGGTGGTGAGTTTTATACTCCTTCATGTGTTGTCCGCACCATAGTTGAGGTTATCCAGCCATATAAAGGGAAAATCTTTGATCCCGCTTGTGGTTCGGGTGGTATGTTTGTGCAGAGTAGTAAGTTTATAGAACGTCACCAAGGTAATGTCAATAAAATATCGGTCTATGGGCAGGAACTTAACAGCAATACGTGGAAATTAGCGCAAATGAACCTTGCCATCTGTGGAATCGAAGCCAATTTTGGTGATAGTTACGGAGATTCTTTTCATGATGACAAGCATCCATTCCTGAAAGCAGACTTCGTAATGGCAAATCCACCTTTCAACATTTCAAAATGGGGAGGTGACCAATTACGTGATGACCCACGCTGGCAATACGGCATACCACCAGAGGGTAATGCCAACTTCGCATGGATGCAGCACATGCTGTATCACTTGGCAGACAACGGGCGCATCGGCTTGGTTCTTGCTAATGGCTCGCTATCCTCCCAACAAGGCACGGAGGGAGATATTCGCAAAAACATTGTAAATGCCGATTTGGTGGAAGGTATCATCGCCATGCCTTCCCAACTGTTCTATAATGTACAGATACCTTGTTGCTTATGGTTTTTGACAAAGAAAAAAGCACAACCAGGCAAGACTCTCTTTATAGATGCTCGTAACATGGGTTATATGAAAGACCGCACACACCGCGAACTCTCATGTGGAGAAGAAACGGAGGATCATGGCAACGACATCGCACGCATTGCCGATGCTTTTGAGCAGTTCCGTGCCGGAAAGCTTGAAGCCGAAAAGGGATTCTCCGCAATTGCTACCATAGAGGATATAGAAAAGCAAGATTTTATCCTCACTCCCGGTCGTTACGTTGGCATTGCTGATGTTGAGGAAGACGGTGAACCATTCCAAGAAAAGATGGAACGTCTCACTTCCGAACTTTCGGATTTGTTCGCGCAGTCGCACACGCTCGAAGACGAAATCCGCAAGCAGTTGGCAAGTATCGGTTTTACCGTCAAGTGATATGGCTTCTACTCTTCGTTAGTTTCACTATGATAATAACGAAGAATATGAAAGAGAAATTAATTCAAGAAATCAGCACCGCAATGGCAGATGTGTTAAGTTTTGAACAAGT
>CALYZD010000025.1 GCA_945607565.1 uncultured Bacteroidales bacterium
ACGGTCTGGAAAATCAGGTTCTGCGCCAGGTCGCCCGAGCCGTAGCCGATGCGCTGCAGCCACGTGAGTTTGTAGAAGCCGTTGGCTTCTGTGCTTTGCGATGAATTCATTTTGATATTTCGGTTTTGATTGTTTTTGCGTTATCGTTGGTTCTTGTCGGCCACAAATGGCATCATGGCCCGGGCCAGGCGGCGCGCCACCTCTTTCTTGTCGAGCGGGTGGATGTCGTTCCACTCGCCCAGGTCGGCGGCCGATATGCAGACGGCGCGAGGGTCGGCGGCGGCCGCGTCGTGCTGTGCCTGCTGCACCATGCGCCAGCCGGCGGTCACCGGCCGCTCAAAGTCGGCCAGCGCCACTATGCCGAAGCCGAGGTCGGGGCAGCCGAGCGTGACGCGCCAGCACTGCATCAGCCGCTGCAGCAGCCCGCGATATTCGCGCGCCCGCGACGTGTTGCTCTCGCCCTGATACCACAGCGCGCCGGCAAAGCCCATGCCCGCAAGCGGCGCCACCATGCCGTTGAAGAGGACGGTGGGCGTGTAGTAGAAGAACGGCACGCCCTGCTTGCCCGGCATGGGCACGGCGTAGAAGTGGCGCCACGTGTCGTCGAGGTCTATGCGGTCGGCGTGCTCGCCGCAGAGCCACGGGTTGTCGCCGAAGAAGATGCCGCGATACTTGTCGGCCACAAACCTGCCGCGCCCGCCCTGACTGAGCAGACGGACGGCAATCACGTTCTCGCCCTCGTGCAGCGTGCCCTGCGGGATGGCATAGATGCGGGGCGGATACTGATAGCCGGTGGAGCCCACATGGCGGCCGTTGACAAACACGTCGTCGGCATCCACCAGGCACCCCAAGCGCAGCGTGGCCGGCTGCGACGCCTGAGCGGCGCTGACCGTCAGGCGCTTGCGGAACCAGTGCGCGCCATTGAGGCACCCGAGGCTGTCGACCGACCACAGGCCGGCGGCGGCGCCATCGGGCTCCAGCACATCGAGCTCGGTCCAGGCCGAGTCGTCGAAGGCGGCCGACTTCCAGTCCATGCCCAAGGCAGCCTCGGCCTCGGCCACAAGGCGTTCCCAGCGGTTGCCCGCCAGCGCGCCGTAGGCCTCGACACCCTGCCGATAACCGGCGTCGGCATTGATGGCCAGACGCGCCAGCGCCTCCGGATAGTCAGCGAGCGCCTCGCGGCTCATCCACGCCTCGATGGGAGTGCCGCCCACGGCCGCCTGCACCACGCCCTGAGGCACGCCCGTGGCGCGGTGCATCTCGAGCGCGTAGAAATAGGCCAGAGCCGAGAACTCGCGCGAGGTCTGCGCGCTGAGCGGCTGCCAGCCCGAGGTCTGCACGGCGACGGCCGGCCCGTCGTAGACCGGCTGTCGCTCAATCTTGAGCAGACGGCACATGGGGTTGACGGTGGCTTCAATCTCGGCGGCGAACATGTCCATCACGCGGCGCACGGGCAGCTCCATGTTCGACTGCCCCGAGCAGAGCCACACGTCGCCTATGCAGACGTCGGCATACGAGCGGTCGGCCACGGTGAGCGTGTGCGGACCGCCGGCCGGCATGGGCGGCAGAGGCATCTGCCAGCATCCCGACGCGTCGGCCACGGCGGTGTATTTGCGGCCGGCAAGGCTGGCCACTACCGTTTCGCCGGCGTCGGCCGTGCCGCGCAGCGTATTGGTTCGGTTGCGCTGGAGCACCATGTGGTCGGTGATCCAGGGCGCGGGCTGCACTCGTGCCTGCGCCATGGCGGCCACGAGCATCAGCGACAATGCAAGTATGTGTTTCATTTCGTTTCGGTATTGGTATTGGTGTCGGTGATTATTCGGCTTTCGGGCGCGCCCAGATACGAGGGCATCAGCCCGCCCATGTCGACCGTCAGCTTCTGGAAGACCAGGGCGTTGTCGAGCGGACGGATGCGGACGGTATGCCGGCCCGGGCGGTCGAACAGGTGTGTGGTGCGGCTGATGTTGGCGTGGTCGGCCTGCCAGCGTTCGAGCGTGACGATGTCGTAGCGGCCGTGGATGTCGACCGTGGTTTCGGCGCCGCCGTCGACGCTGACGGCGTAGCGCAGGCCGCGGCCCTCATAGTCGAGCGTGGGCGACAGGCAGACCTCGATGGTGGCCGGCCCCACGGTGGTGAGTTCCATGTCGTATTCGAGCCACGTGTCGGGCGTGACGTCGGTGGCCGTGAGCGCCGACAGCGTGCGCCCCATGTCGGGTATCAGCGTCCAGCTGCCGCTGCGGCGCGCTGTGTGCTCGGCCTCGACCGAGACGTAGCCGTCGGCCTCGGCGAACACGGGCGGCGGCGGGGCTATGCGCGGCTCTCTGACGCCCTCGACCTGCGGCATGGTCTGACGGTCGGGCTGCTGCCAATAGGTGTAGCCTATGTGAATCTGGTCCATCATGTGATTCCACTTGCCGCCGGCTATGCGGTGGTAGAAGAGCGTCAGCAGCGAGTCGCGCTCGTAGCATTCGGCAACTGTCTGTGCCCAGCGGTTAGCCTCGGGGTCGTGGCGTGCGGCAAGGCTGCGGTTCATGGCTGCGGCGTGATACATCTCGTAGAGGTTGGCGCAGGCCGAGATGGGATAGAGCACCAGCTGGTCGTAGGCATCGCGGCACTCATCGGGCAGGACAAGGGCAAGGCGCTGGGCGCGCAGTTCGAGGCTGCGATAGTCGTCGAGCACGCGCTGCCACTCGTCGTAGGCCGTGAGCGAGAAGGTGGAGGCATCGAGCATCTCGGGCGTGCGCCGGGCGTTGTATTTGGAGTAGGTGCCGATGAGCTCGGCTATCCGCTCGGCATGGTCGCCGCCAAAAATGGAGGCGCAGAAGCGGCGCGTGTGCTCGGCAATGCTGTCGGCCGTGATGCGCTCGGGAGCCCAAGCCATGTCCATGAAGAACTGGATGGGATATTCCATGGGCTTGAGGTCGCCCACGTTCACTATCCACAGCTTGCTGACGCCGTGGCGATAGCACAGGCTCATCTGCTCCCAGACGCGCTGCACCTGGGTCACGTTGAGCCACTTGTAGTTGCGCGGTCCGCCCACGTAGTCGAAGTGATAGTACATGCCGTATCCGCCCCGGCGCTCCTTGGCGTCCATGGCGGGCAGTCGGCGGATGTTGCCCCAGTTGTCGTCGCAGAGCAGCAGGGTGACGTCGTCGGGCACGCGCATGCCCCGGTCGTAGTAGTCCTGCACCTCCTTGTAGAGCGCCCACACCTGCGGCACTTCGGCGGCCTTGCGCCCGGTGACCTTCGATATTATCCGGCGCTGGTTGCCCACGATGCTTGTCAGCAGGCTGATGTTGGCCTCGTCGCTCATGGGCTCGTCGCCGTCGCCGCGCATGCCCACGGTTATCATCGTCTCCCAGTCGCGGCAGCGCTCTATGCCCTGCTGCCAGAAGGCGTCGAGGGCAGCCCGGTTGGTGCGGTAGTCCCACGCGCCCTGCCCGCGCCGCTTCCAGTCCTGCTGGGCCATGGCCATGGGTTCGTGGTGCGACGTGCCCATGACGATGCCCATCTCGTGGGCCAGCGGGCCGTTGAGCGGATCGTCGTCGTAGAAGGCGCTGCCCCACATGGCCGGCCACATGAAGTTGCCGCGCAGGCGCAGGACGAGCTCGAAGACCTTGGCGTAGAAGCGGTGGTTGAATCCGCCGAACTTCTCGACGGCCCAGCTGCCCAGCGAGGGCCACTCGTCGTTGAGGAAGATGCCGCGATATTCGACAGCCGGCTCGCCGTCGGTGAAGACGCCTGCGGGGATGACAGCCTGCCGGCGGCGCGCCACCGGAGCGTCGGCCCACCACGTCCACGCCGTCACGCCGAGGCGGCGCGACAGTTCGTAGATGCCATAGATGGTGCCGCGCTTGTCGCTGCCGGCCACTATCAGGCCGGTGTCGGTCGACACTATCAGATATTTCTCGCGGCAGCCGCTGAGCAGGCCGAGGTCGATGCGGCCCTGCCTGGCCAGATTGCCGATGAGGGCCGACGAGGCCGCGCCGATGCAGATGCGCCCGGGCTCGGGGCTGTCGGCCTCGGTGATGGCGGCGCGCTGTCCGCACACGGCCTCGATGTCGGCCGCCAGCGAATGGGCCGCGCGCACTATGCCGGCGTCCTCGCCCTCCGACAGCTGGAGGGCCGCCGGACGCGAGTCGGCCACCACGGCAAACTGCGCCGCAGCCGGGGCCGACAGTGTCAGCGCAACTGCCGCCACGCAGAGCACAAGCCACGGTGCGCGCAGGCGTTTATCGTGTCCGCCTCTCGGGGCGGATGGTATGGTCGGTTTTGGGATTGTCGGGCTGTGAGCCTGACGTCGGGTCGCGTGCATCTGCATGATGAACAGATTTTTGATGTGTGTCATTGAATGATGTTTATATATGTGTCTTTCAAAAAAATTACTGTCCCAGTCGTGGCCGGTCGCAATGGCAGACGCAGCGTGTTGCATTCGTTGATTCTCTCTCTTCTTGTCTTTCCGGTCGATGCCGGCTGATGTGCGCGACGTCGGGTTGATGCGTGTGTCTGTGTCCTGATAAAAAATCCCCGGCCGCCTTGGCTCGGCCACTGCGGCCGGGGTCACTGAAAAACTAACGTTGAAGGCCGTCGGCGGAGACTGGCCCCGCCTGCCGGCTTTGGCTGCAGGCCCTGCGGCTATTCGCTGTAGACCTAACTTTTGAACTCGTCGCCGATGACACGCCCGGCCAGGCCGTCGCAGAAGCCCTTGTAGGCGTGCTTGCGGTTATACTTGGCGTCGAACAGGTTGGGCGTCTCGCCGTTGAGCCAGTACTCGTGCTCGTTCTCGTTGTCGCTCAGGCTCCACACGCACACGCCATACTGCTGTTCGCGCGGCACGATGCTGAATAGATGTCGAGCACCTGCTTGTATTTGTCGGACTGGGCCGCCAGCTGCTCTGCCGTGGGCGACGACTTGCCGCCGTTGGTAGCAGCAACAGTGCAAACAGCAAGAACAGTGACTTGCCAATCAGATTTCTTTTCATACTTCATTAAATTTATCAATAAATAATAGGTTAACCGCGAAACATTATTTCACGATTCAAAGGTACTCCGCAACGCATTTTAAGACCTTACGCAAGGCAACACTCCATTGCGGCAACGTTACACGGGCGGTACGGTTTGTTACATAATGTGTACCCGATGTTTCATCGCAGGCCCGCAGGCGGCTCCCGGCGCGGCCGGCAGGGCCTCAGGCCCCCGCCGCAGCGGCTGCCCGTGAGTGCCGACGATGCCGGTGCCGATTGCCCGCCCGGCATTTTGGCAAACCGGACAGATTAGTATAAATTTGCCGTCCGGCCTCACACGATGCCCGGCCGGCATACACAACCATCTGAAATGAAAATAGGATTCGACGGGAAACGAGCGGTGTGCAACATGACAGGCCTCGGCAACTACAGCCGCTTTGTCATCGACAGCCTCGCGCAGCACTATCCCGACCACAGCTACGTGGTCTATTCGCCACGCGTCGGCGCCAACCCCCGCATCGACGCCGTGCTGCAGCGCAACGGCGGCCGCGTCAGCCTGCAGGGGCCGCGCACCGCACTGTGGCGACGCCTCGGCTCGCTCTGGCGCACGCGCGCCATCTGTGCCGACCTCCTGCGCGACGGCATCGGCATCTTCCACGGCCTCAGCGGCGAACTGCCCATGGGCATCAGCCGGCTGCAGGGAGTGCGCAGCGTCGTCACCATCAACGACATCATCTTCCGTCATCTGCCCCGACACTATCACTTCATCGACCGTCACATCTACGACTACAAGTTCCGGCACGCCTGCCACGAGGCCGACCTGATAATAGCCGTCAGCGAGTGCACCAAGCGCGACGTGGTCAGCTTCTACGGCGTGGAGCCCGACAAGGTGCGCGTCATCTACCAGGGCTGCGACGAGGCCTTTGCCCACCCCATAGACGCCGCCCTCAAGGCCGAGGTGCGCGGGCTCTACCGCCTGCCGCAGCGATTCGTGCTTCAGGTGGGCACCATCGAGGCACGCAAGAACGCGCTGCTGAGCCTCAAGGCGCTCCGCCACATGCCGGCCGACGTCCACCTTGTGCTGGTGGGGCGCACCACGGCCTATGCCGACACCGTTGCACGCTATGCCGACGCCCACGGACTGGCCGGCCGCCTGCACGTGCTCCACTACGTGCCCTTCGAGCACCTGCCGGCCATCTATGCCTGTGCCGATGCCTTTGCCTACCCCTCGGAATACGAGGGCTTCGGCATCCCGATAATCGAAGCCATCAACGCCGGACTGCCGGTGGTGGCCGCCACGGGCTCGTGCCTCGAAGAGGCCGGCGGACCCGCGCAGCTCTATGTGCCGCCCACCGACGACGAGGCCATGGCCCAAGCGCTGCTCCAGGCCCTCGACCCTGACCGACGCCGGCAGATGGTGGCCGAGGGACGCGCCTACGTGGCACGCTTTGCGCCCGACAGCGCCGCACGGCAGGTGATGGAATGCTACGAAGAACTGATGCGCACACGCGCGCGCTGACCCCCCGACGGCAGCAGCCCGCACTCCCCACACACCGACACCGCCATCATGAAAACAAGCCATCCCGACAGCTCACCGACACAGACCGACGGCCGCTACAGCCTCGCGCCCCAAGCCATGGCTGCGCGCCGGCAGCCCGCAGTCGGCATTGTGGCCATGGCGCCGCAGCAGTGGCTGACCGAGGGTTTCGACATCTGCTACTCGACCATCGACGGACGGTGGGGCCCCATGCTGGCCGCGTCCACACCCGTCGGGCTGTGCCACCTTGCCTTTGCCGACCGCCCCGACCTTGCGCTGCAGCGGCTTCGCAGCCTGTTTGCCGGAGCGCATCTGGTGGAGCGCGCCACCGCCACACACCAGGCCGCTGCCACCAACATTGGCGGCTGCGACGCCCCCTGCGACATCAGCCTGCACATTGCCGCCTCGCCTTTCCAGCTCGACGTCTACACGGCACTGCTCACCGTGGACGCCGGCAGCACCATAGGCTACGCCCGGCTGGCCGCCCTTGCGCGTCACCCCGGGGCGCAGCGCAGCGTGGGCACAGCCCTGGGCCGCAACCCCGTGGCCGTGATTGTGCCCTGCCACCGCGTGGTGCCGGCCTGCGGCCGCGTGGGCCACTACCGCTGGGGAGAGCAGCGCAAGGCCGCCATGCTGGACTGGGAACGCTCCCACACACTCTGAACCTCCACCCCACCCCTGCACCACACGCATCACTTCAAACAGCAGTGTTGGATGACATCGAACAGCAGTGATGGAGAGCAGCGAACAGCAGTGTTGGATGACATCAAACAGCAGTGTTGGAGAGCATCGAATAGCAGTGTTGGAGAGCATCGAATAGCAGTGTTGGATGGCATCGAACAGCAGTGATGGAGAGCATCGAATAGCACTATTGGAAGACATCAAACAGCATTGTTGCATCGTCTGCGTCAGCGTTATCACATCGCGTCTGCAAGCGCGCACCGCTGCCTGCCCACAGACGCAAAAAAAACCGCAGGGCACTTGCGTGCGCCTGCGGCCAATGGAATATTAGTAAGAAATTCGCACCCCCTGCGGGTCAGAATCCGAAGTTGATGCCTACGGTATAGAGACCGCCGATTTCGTCGCCGTATGCGAACTCGCGGTCTTTGGTGTTGAACAGGTTGTGAGCGTTGAAGAACACCTCAAAGTCGTCGGTCGGCTTGTAGCCGAGCTTCAGGTTGACGGTGAAGCGGTCGTCGAGAGTCACCGTGCCGTATCTGGTGGTGTACTCGCGCTTGGCCATATAGTTGCCGAAGGCCGAGATGTTGAGCTGGTCGATGGGGCGCCAGATGAGGCCGAACATGCCATAGACCGTAGGCGTTGCCTTGTGCTTGTGGTCGTTCTCGAGCGTGTAGGGCATCTCCGACGAGCCTCCGAAGTAGAACTCGTTGTTCTTGTTGTCGAGCTGTATGTCGTACTTGATGGAGTAGTAAAGCGGCAGCACCTGCTCGGCAGTGATCTTGTAATCCTCGCCGCTGACATCGCGCAGATCGAGGCCGGTGCCATTCACATAGGCCTGCATCAGGGCATCGGTCAACTTGTTTACCATCGCCTCGTCGTAGTTATTGAAGTCGGTCTGAGACTTCAGACCGTTGATGTCGCCATAATGCAGGATGGAGCTGACGTAGTTGCCGCCTTTCTTATCGTCGGGCAGTGCCGTCGGCGTGCCGTCGATGGTGACGTAGCCGCCAATGCCGCCAAAAATTTCCTTCATCAGCGGGTCCTTGTTGGTGCGGAGGTCTGATTGAGCCTGAGTCAGCTGCGCAACGATGGTGGCCGACTGGCTATAAGGATAATATTTGTCGATGGTGGTCTTCTGCACGTTGACGTTGAACTTGGCGATCAGTCGCGGAGTCACAATCCAGTCGATGTTCATGCTCAATCCCAACTGCTTCACCTCATAGGGCAGGTTCTTGTATTTGATGACAGCCTTGGTGCGCAGATTGTTGGTGAAGTCTTGGATCATTCCCAAGATCTGGGCCGAATTGGTGAAGTCGACCGAGCCGGCGCTGCCGAAGAGCTTGGCCAGATAGTCGCCCGTGGCGTAGACGGTCGAATAGTCGGCATGGAGCGCGCCGTAGTCCTCGCTCTTGGAGTAGAAGAGCTCGGCGTCCACCAGCAGGTTGTCGGCCGGACGCCAGCGATAGCCCACCTCGAAGTTGTTGATGCTGGCAAGGTCGGCATCCTCGTTGCCGTCGAATGTAATCTTGTCGGGCATCAGCAGGTTGGTGCGGTCCCACGTGTAGTTGAACGACGACTGCACCATGTTGGTGGAGCGGATCGAGCTGCCGTAGACAAAGCGGATGAAGTTGTTCTGATTGATGGCATAGTTGACCGCAGCCTGATAGGTGGTGTTCCACTTGTCGGGTATGTTGGTCTTGTCGCCGCGCACGGCGCCGATCAGTCGCAGGTCGCCAATCTTGTAGTCGAGGCGGAGGCTTGGGGCGAATGCCCACAGAGTGGAGGTGTTGGCCTTCTCGCCGGTCAGACCTCCGAGGAAGCCGCTGCGGCGCTCGCTGTCCTGCATCTCGCCGTCGCCGTTGAGGTCGTAGTAGGAGGGCACGCCCTCTTCGGCCTTCAGGTAGCGATACGACACTTCGGGACGGATGGCGAGGTCGCCAAGGTTGATGTCGTAGCTTGCCGAGAAGTTGGCGGCCACGTTAGTGTATTGAAAACCACGGACGCCGCGTGCGTAGTCGAACGAGCCGCCGTTGACGTTGGCAATCAGGTTGAGGCCGTAGATGTCGGCGGCAATGTTGCCATAGCCGGTCTTCGACACGCGCTCGTTGAACGACACGTAGTCGTCGCCCACAGGCGTGTTCATGATGAACGACTGCTGGTAGCCGCCGGTGATGTCGAGGCGGATGCGGTCGGTGGGCGTGTAGGACACGTAGCCGTTGATGCCCAGACTCTTGCGCGAGCGTTCAGGATTGAAGAACATGCTTTCGAGCGGTGTCTCGGGCTCAAAGCCGTCAAAAATCTGATAGGTCGAGTCGGTGTTGGGATAGAGCTGCTTGATGCGCTCGCACTCGGCAAGCGAATAGTAGCCGCCCGCCGATATGTCGGTCAGCTGGCCGGAATATATCAGTGCGCCCACCTCCTGCTTCGACAGCTGAGTGTCGGCCGCAGGCGAGTTCTCGTCTTTGGCAAGGTAGATACCGGAGGCCGGAATCACATAGAGCTTGTTGGTGGGACGCTCGCGCAGCTGCAGGTTGGCCGTCACGCCGAGGCCCAGCTTGCTGCTGACCTGCTTGCGCAGTGCCACGTCGCCGATGGAGGTGCCGTGGTTGCCCATCTGGATGCTTCCCGACACCACTTTGGAGCCGGCGTGGGGCTTCTCGGTGATGATGTTGATGACACCATTGTTGGCATTGACGCCATAGAGGGCGGCGCAGGCTCCGCGCACCACCTCGATGCGCTCGATGTCCTCGATGCTGATGGGCAGCCATTCGAAGCTGGACGCGCCGGCAGCGTAGTCGTGCACTATCCGGCCGTCGATCATGATGAGCGTGTTGTTGTTCTCGGTGTAGAGAAGCATCTGGTTGTCAGGGATGTTGTTGAGACCGCGCATGTGGATGTCGTAGATGCCATTGGTCTTCTCCTGCACTATCATGCCCGGAATCAGGCGGAAGGCCTCCTCGATGGTGGTGATGCCATATTGCCTGAGCTCGGCGCGGGTGAGCACCGTGGTCGACAGCGGCGAGCGGAACGAATCTTCCTCCTTCTTCGACGCCGACGACACGTTCTTGTTCATTATCATCTCAAAGAGCTCGTCGATACTCTTGACTTCGAGCAGCTCGACGGCATACATGAGATCTTCGAGTGGAAGGTCCGACAGCTCCTCGATGGTCATCGAGAGGACCTTCTCTTTGGTCAGACTTGGATTCTGTGCCTGCACGGTTGCCATCAGCGACATGCAGACAATCATCAATAATATCTTTTTCATCAATAGAGGTGTTTAAATGGTTGTATCAGTTTACTTCGATGCCCAGCTGCAGTATCTTGGCCGATACCTGCAGACCGAACTTCTTGATGTTGTTCTGAGATATCTCATACTTCAGCTTTCCGTCGACCGGCACAAACGATATGCCTGCACCGCTGGAGCACAGGCCGGGCTTGCCTCCCACTATCAGCACCTTGCTGCCGCTCTGGCCGGCCACCAGCTGCGACATCTGTCCGCTCTTCGACTCGCCCAGATACACTATCTGGCTGCTTCCGGCCGCCGACACCGTGGCCGCCTGACGCACCACCACCTTGCGGCTGCCTATCATGCGCGTCTTGGCCAGCTTTTCCAACTCGCCCGACAATTCGTTGTCGCCCACTATCGTGATGACGAACTCCGAACCGCTGTCGGCTTCGGGCCATCCGATGTTCTTGGCAAAGTTGTAGATATACAATGCCTTGAACTGGCCCATTTGCGCACTTGCACCTACCGATACCAATGCCAGACACGCAAACATCAACATTCTTACTAACCTGTTCATACAATCAACATTATGTTTAAATTAAACCTTGAGTTTCGTTAAGCCCCGACAGCCGGCCGCACACGCCGCATCGCTACACGCAATGCCTCAGGCACGCACTGACTGAACTAGGCTCAACAAAAATGAGAAATATATACGAAATTTCGAAAAACAAGGTTCGCTTCGGCAGTAAAAATTATCTAATTCTGCAACATAAATCGCCGGCAGATCGTGCCTTTTGTCATCTTTTGGGTTCTTTTACATACGCCGTGCGTCCGTTGACATAAAGGAAACGGACGTTTATCAAAAAACGGGAGAAATTTCGGTATTTCCTCGCCTGACACGCGCCGCCACGGCCCGCAGACGAAAAAAGCGGGCAGCGCACACGCCCATTGGCTTTGTGCGCTGCCCGCCAGTCTTGTGCTGATGGTCCGCATGAGTCCGAGGGGTCAGAACCCGAAGGTGGCGCCCACGGTGTAGATGCCGCCCGGACGGTCGGTGTAGACAAACTCGCGACGGTTGTCGTTGAAGAGGTTGTGTGCGTTGAAGAATATCTCGAACTCGTCCACAGGGCGGTAGCCGACCTTGAGGTTCATGATGAACTTGGGGTCGACGGTCTCGGTGCCGTAGAGCGTGCGGGTCGACTGCTTGCCGTAGAAATATCCGTAGGCCGAGAGGTCGAGCGCGGGCACGGGCTTGTAGACGAGGCCCGCCATGCCATAGACCGACGGCGTGCTGCGGTGATGGTGATTGTCCACCATGTCGGGATGCTTGTAGTCGGCGTTGCCTATCATGAAGGTGTTGGTCTCGGTGTCCATGCGCACGTTATACTTTATGGCATAGTACATTGCCGGACCAAACCGGTTGTAGGCATCGGTGCCGAGCGTCGAGACTTCGGCCAGGAACTGCTGCTGCTCGGCAGCCGACATCTTGTTGTACTCGGGCAGGAAGTCCGACACGCCGGCATAGTTGAGCGCGGCCTGCAGATAGTCGGGGCCGTACTGCGCATACTTGGCCAGCAGGTCGAACGTGCAGGCGTAGAGGTTCGAAATCACCGTGGTCATCTGCTGGGTGATGGCGCCGTTCTGGTCGTAGGGGTAATAGTTGTCGATGGTGGTCTTCTGGACGTTGATGTGCGCCTTGGCCATCAGCTTTTCGGAGATAATCCAGTCGGCGCCCACGCTGATGCCCATCTGGTCGACGGTGTATGGCAGGTTGCGATACTGTATGAACGAGCGCGACGTGCAGGCCTTGGTCATGGCAGCCATGGCAATGCCCGTCATGGCCTCCTGGTTGCCGCCCGCCTGCGCAAGTGCGGCTATGGCCTCGGCAAACGCGCCCTGAAGCGACGCTCCCGCCGACTCCACGCGCGAGTTGATTGACATCAGCGCGCCATAGTCGCTGCTGCGCGAGTAGAAGGCCTCGGCGTCGAGCAGCACGCTCTTGACGGGGCGCACGCGGTAGCCGATCTCCACATTGTCGCACGTCATGATGTCGGCCTCGTCGTTGCCAGTGAAGTTGATGGCATTGGGGTTGCCCATGCCCACGCGCTGCCACACATAGTTGGAGCCCACGTTGGTGACAATGGCCGAACGGTTGGCGCGCGAGTAGACGGCGCGGACGGTGTTGTTGTCGTTCAGCGCATAGGTCAGGCCCATCTGCCACGATGGTATCCACTCGTCGGGCACGTTGAGCTTCTCGACGCGCAGTGCGGCGATAGCGCGCAGACGCTCGAAGGCGGTGTAGTCGCCGCGCAGTGTGACGGCGAACAGCTTGAGGTCGACGTCGCCGTTCAGATAGCTCGACAGCTGGCGGTCGCCATAATAATAAGGTGTGTAGTCGCCGTCGCCGATGCGGTTGAACTGATAGTTGATGCCCGGGCGGATGCTCAGGTTGGGCAGCGGCATGTAGTCGTACTCAAGGTTGGCATTGACCTGCTGGTTGCGCACCTTGAAGCCGGGCGTGCCGTAGGAGTAGTTCTGCGAGCCGTCGCTATAGTTGAGCTGGAGGCGTGCGCCGCGCACGGCGGCCGTCAGGTCCACATAGCCGGTCTTCGACTCGCGCGCGTTGAGCGAGAAGAAGTCGTTGGCCAGCGGTATGTTGAGCGAATGCGAGTTCTGGTATCCGCCCGTCAGGTCGAACGAGATACCCTCGGCCGGATAGTAGGACACGGCGCCGTTGATGCCCATGTTCTTGCGCGAGAGGTCGGGCTCGGGGAAGAGCGTGTGCAGGTCGCGATAGTCCTCGACGATGGTGGCCAGGCCCTCTTTGGGACGCATCACACGGATGTCGGCCAGCTCGTCCATGTCGACCCACTGCCCCTTGCTGAAGTCGCGGTCTGGGTCGGTGATGTCGACCAGCGCTGTGTCGTTGATGACGAAGAACTGGTCGGTGTCGCGGCGGCGCATCTGGAAGTTGCCGCTGGCCGACACGCTCCACTTGCCCATGCGGCGGCGAAAGGCGATGTCGCCCATGTAGGAGCTCTGGCTGCCCATCTGCATGGAGCCCGACACGAACTTGGAGGCGGCGTCAGGCTTGTCGGTTATGATGTTGATAACGCCCGTCACGGCATTGGAGCCGTAGAGCGCGCTCGACGGGCCGCGCACCACCTCGATGCGGCTGATGTCCTCGATGCCCACTGGCAGCGTCTCCCACATGGTGGCGCCCTGGCAGTAGCTGAACACCGGTCGGCTGTTGATCATCACCAGCGTGTTGACGTTCTCGGTGTAGAGCAGCATGTTGTTGTCGGGGATGTTGTCGAGCCCGCGCAGATGCACGTCGTAGACGCCGTTGAGCTTCTCGCGCACAATCACGCCCGGAATCAGCCTCAGAGCCTCCTCGATGGTGGTGCAGCCGTAGGTGCGTATCTCCTCGCGGGTCAGCACCGACGACGACAGCGGCGACTTGAACGAGTCCTCCTCCTTCTTGGAGGCCGACGACACGTTCTTGTTCATTATCATCTCAAACAGCTCGTCGATGCTCTTGACTTCGAGCAGCTCGACGGCATACATAAGGTCTTCGAGGGGAAGGTCCGACAGCTCTTCGATCGTCATCGACAGAACCTTCTCTTTGGTCAGACTGGGGTTTTGCGCCTGCGCACACACCGCCGACAGCAGGGCGCACAGCATCATGATAAATGTCCGTTTCATTAAATGTTGCTTGCTTTTTTATTAATTCACTTCTATTCCCAACTGCAGGATTTTGGCCGACACCTGTAGGCCGAACTTCTTGATGTTGCGTTGCGAAATCTCATACTTCAGTTTTCCGTCGACAGGCACGAACGAAATGCCGGCGCCGTTGGAGCACAGACCGGGCTTGCCGCCCACAATCAGCACATTGTTGCCGCTCTGGCCTGCCACCAGCTGCGACATCTGCGCGCTCTTCGACTCGCCCAGATAGACAATCTGGCTCTTGTCGGCCGCCAGAGCCGTGGCCGCCTGACGCACAACCACCTTGCGGCTGCCTATCATGCGCGACTTGGCCAGCTTTTCGAGCTCGCCCGTGAGCTCGTTGTCGCCCACAATCGTGATGACGAATTCCGAACCATTGTCGGCCTCGGGCCAGCCGATGTTCTTGGCAAAATTGTAGAGATACAATGCCTTGAACTGTCCCATCTGCGCGCTTGCTCCGATCGGGGCCAAGGCAAGACATGCAAACACTAACAGTCTCAGTAATTTGTTCATAAATAAACCTGTATTTAAATCAAACCATACAATTCGTTGCCGCACCGCCTGAGCCGCGGGCCGACGCGCTGACACAGAGCGTCATAGCGCCGGACGTGCATCCTGCTGTCGCGGCGCGCAAAAATGATAAAACATTTAGATATTATGAAAGCTCTAAGCTTCAGGCATTACATAAATTATGTAATTATAAGGTTAATTACACATTTTCGGCGTAACATTATTTAGTTGCCGCACCTCGCCCATGCGCCTTGCCAATGCTCCGAACGGAAACGGTTGCGAGAAGTTGCTTACGGCCTTGCATTGCCGCTCATACAGTCGGCTATCCATCTGCCAGTCGAGCACCGTGCGGCTCCAGTTGTTCTCCACGGTCGGCCGGATATAGAACATTGCCATGTTCACGGCTTTGCACCGTTGCATGATCAGTATATGATGCCCCCACGGGACGGAAAAGAACGCACTCTCCTATTGGGAAACAAGTTGTTTCCCAATCATATCTTCCTGACTATAATACAAATACAATTGTCGTATGCTCTTCAGATTCCTATACGAAAAACCTTTCATTTCCGGAAACTCTTCCGCCAGATCGCTGCTGAGCTGTTTCAGAAAGCCGTCGCCCCATGCCTCCCGGCAAAGCATATAATCCGGCAGACCTCAGGACGGCTGCAAAGCTGGCAGATTGTTTGCAGAAACAAACCATTAATTCACATAAAGTTCGCCCCGCCCCGAAGCGACGGAGCCGGCCTGTCGCGTGTCCCGACAGGCCGGCTCCGGTATGTGATGCGGTTCGTGCAGGCGGCGGCTTATGCGTTGCGCTCATGCTCGTTTCTGGTCATTTTCTGCAGCGGGTTGGCCGATGCCTCGGCGTTGATACGGCGGTTGCGGTAGACGTCGATGGCCAGGTAGAGCGCGCTGCGGAACGACTCGTGGCTGGCGCGGTTCTGCCCGGCAATGTCGAAGGCGGTGCCGTGGTCGGGCGAGGTGCGAACAAAGGGCAGGCCCGCCGTGTAGTTGACGCCGTTGGTGAACGAGAGCGCCTTGAAGGGTGCGAGGCCCTGGTCGTGATACATGGCCAGGATGGCGTCGAACTTGTAGAGCGCCGGGCTGCCGAAGATGCCGTCGGCGGCATAGGGGCCGAGCGCGAGGATGCCCTCGGCGTTGGCTTTGGCTATGGCGGGCGCTATCACCATCTCTTCTTCGCTGCCCAGCAGGCCTTCGTCGCCGGCGTGCGGGTTGAGCCCAAGCACGGCTATGCGCGGGCGGGTTATCGAGAAGTCGTTGCGGAGCGAGCTGTTGAGGATGCGCAGTTTTTCGAGGATGGCCTCTTCGGTAATCATCTGGGGCACGCGGGCTATGGGCACGTGTCCCACCACCACGCCCACGCGCAGCTTGTCGGCCACGAGCAGCATCAGCGCCTTGCGGCCGCCGGCTGCCTGCTGCAGGAATTCGGTGTGTCCGGGGAAGTGGAAGTTGTCCGACTGGATGTTCTTCTTGTTGATGGGTGCCGTCACAAGCACGTCGATGGCGCCGCGCTTGAGGTCGTCGACGGCCGTGCGGAGTGCGGCCAGGGCTGCCTCGCCGCCCATCGGGGTGCTCTTGCCCAGTTCGACGCGGGCGTTGTCGTCGCCGCACGACACGATGTTGATGCGGTTGGGGTGTGCCTCGTCGACGGTGCGGATGCTGTTGAGGCTCATGTTCTGGATGTTGAGTGCCTTGCGGTGGTAGGCCGCCACCTTCGACGAGCCGTAGATCACGGGCGTAAAGTTCTCATACACTTCCTCGTCGGCGAGCGTCTTCAGTATCACTTCGTAGCCCACGCCGTTGATGTCGCCTTGCGTGATGCCTATTCTTATCTGTTCTCTTTCCATGGTCTCTGATATGTTTTTTTACTTGTTTGCGTTGACGGTGTCGGCGGGTGCGGCCGGCGGCAGCATCCGTGCCGAGTACATGATGGCGTCTATCTGCCGGATTTTCTCGCGTTTGCGGTCTTTGGAGGGATAGTAGACGTATCCGTCCATCACGAAGACGCGGTCGTTGCGTGTGTCGTGGATGGCGCGCAGCACGAATGGGCCTCCCATCAGGTAGCCGTTCATGCGCCAGAGGCCGCGCAGCTCCACCATCGGCAGGCCGTCGGCGGTGCCGGTGCGGTAGGTGATGTCGGCCCGCAGTTCGGTGCACATGAACGAGCCTTTGGGCCCTTCGATGTTGAAGTGCAGCAGCGAGTCGCGCTTGTTGAGCAGATATTCTTTCGAGAATGTGCCCTCGCCCACGTAGGGGAACGAGTAGAAGAACATTCCGACGCTTGTCTCGGGCGTCTCGGTCGACACCCATGTGAAGTCGTCCGAGCTCTTGTTCTTGTTGTATCCGGTCGGGATGTCGACGGCGATGTTCCAGTGGCGGCGCAGATAGTCGGTCAGGCCGTGGTCGCGGGTGCGGCGGTTGAAGCGGATGATGCGGTCGCGCTCGGACTGCGCCACGAAGCTGAGTATCTTCATCTCGTGGCGTTCGAGCAGCTTGAGCAGGCGTGCCTTGCTGCCGGCCTGCACCGAGATGTAGGCCTGCGGCTTGGCCCACTGGTCGTGCCCGTATTTGACCGTGTCGACGGCTATGGTGTCGGCCACCTGGGTGTAGACAAGGTTCCGGAATGTGGGCAGCTGGGCGTTGAAGGCCTTGCGCGGCACGGTGAGCACGTCGTAGAGCGGCTCGTCGGAGGGCAGGCCGAGCATGGGCTGCTCGAAGATGGCCCGCATGAATCGTCCGCTGGTGTCGTTCTTGATGTCGTTGTCGACCACCAGCAGCACCTCGCCGGCGCGCCCGGTGATGTCGGCCAGGAAGAGCGGCTTGCCCTTGGTCTGCCTGCCCGAGTCGTCGCAGCCCGGCAGGGTTGCCAGGGCCACGGCGGCGAGAAGCAGTGTCGGTATGCGTCTTTTCATCGTGTTGAAGTTTTTTGATTCTGCCAAAATTATGAATTTACGCCCCCTTTTGGGCCTTGTCTTCGTCGATTTTTTCCTGCACCACGAACCAGAACGGGCTGCGCGGCCTGTTCTCGTAGATGGTGAGTCGCTGGCCTATCTGGATATTCTTGGTGGTGAGCGAGTTCCATCGCATTATCTCTTCGGCGGTGGTGTTGTAGCGCATGGCTATCTTGTGCAGATATTCGCCGGCCCTGACCACGTGTGTGGTCTGCACGGGCTCGGTGGTCGGGATGCCGAAGTAGCCCACCATGTCGGGGGCCACGGCGGGGCGCAGCTTGGGCTCGTTGCGGATGAAGCGGGCCACGTTGCCCCGGGGCAGCACCAGCAGCATGGGCGTGTCGTCGTAAGGGATGAACATTTTGATGTAGGATGGGTTGAGCTTGGTCAGCACGTCTTCCGACACTCCGGAGGCGCGCGATATCTGGTCGAAGGTCAGGCTCTTGCCCACGTAGACCGTGTCGACGTCGTCGAACGAGAATTCGGGCTTGGCGGGGACAATGTTGTGCTTCTGGTAGTAGTTCATCACGTAGTTGACGGCGATGAATGCCGGCACATACGATTTCATCTCGTCGGTCATGTAGGGCACCAGCTCCCAGAATGTCTTGCGGGTGCTACCGGCGCGCTCCATGGCTTTCTGCACGGTGCCCACGCCGCCGTTGTAGGCCGCCAGGGCCAGCTGCCAGTCGCCCAAAGTCTGGTAGAGATACGACAGGTAGCGGCAGGCGGCGTCGGTGCTCTTGCGGGGGTCGCAGCGCTCGTCTTCGTAGCTGGTCACCTTGAGGTCGAGCATCAGGCCGGCGTGGTAGAGGAACTGCCACAGGCCCATGGCGCCCGACTTGGACTTGGCGCGCGGGTCGAGCGCCGACTCGATGACGGCCAGATATTTGAGTTCGAGCGGCAGGTTGTATTTGCTCAGATATTCCTCGAACAGCGGGAAGTAGAGCTGCGAGCGCGCTATGATGTTGGCCAGATGGTCGCGCCGGCGCACAAGGTAGGCGTCGATGTAGGCGCGCACCTGCGGGTTGTATTCGAGGCGGATGGGCGTGCGGCCGTCGAGCTGCTCCATGCGGCTGGCGTAGATGTATTCGGGCAGCTGCGGGTTGACGCCGCTCTGCTGGCCGAGGCACATGGCCACGGCCGCCCACATCATCGCCACACATGTCAACGCTCGCTTCATCATCGGCACTCGATAGTCTGCTCCGCCCGGACGCCTTGGTTTATCGTTATCACTTGAAGATTGCCTTGAACAGGTCGTTGCCGTTGGCATATATCATCAGCCCGAACAGCAGGACCATGCCCACCACCTGCGCGTATTCGAGGAACTTGTCGCTCGGCTTGCGTCCCGACACCATCTCGTAGACGAGGAACAGGACGTGCCCGCCGTCGAGCGCGGGGATGGGCAGGATGTTCATGAAGGCGAGAATTATGGCCAGGAAGGCGGTGTTGAACCAGAAAGTCATCCAGTTCCATGTGTCGGGGAAGAGGCTGCCGATGGTACCGAAGCCGCCCAGCTGCTTGACGCCCTCTTTGGAGAAGACGAGCTTCATCTGCCTGACGTAGCTGCCCAGGATGTCGAAGCCCATGCCGATGCCGGCGGGGCAGGCTTCGAAGAATCCGTACTGATGGGTGCTGGGCCGGATCCAGCGCGTGGGTTCGCAGTTGTAGAAGCCGATGCGGCCGTTCGCGTCCACGGTCACGCCGAGGGTGTCGACGCTGCTGTCGGCGCGGCGCACCACTAGTGTCACGGTCGAGTCCCGGCGCTCGGCCAGGCGGCGTGTCAGGCTGCCGAAGTAGGCGTCTTCCGAGCCGTCGACCAGCATCAGGCTGTCGCCGCGCATGAGCCCTGCGGCCGCGGCGGGCGTACCGGCCAGCACCGAGTCGACCACCACGGGGATGCGCAGGGCGCACAGTCCGCGCACCTCCTGCTCGAGCACGGTCTGCGCGAAAGTGTCGGGGACGACGATGGTCGTCCGGACGCCGGCGCGCTCCACCTCCACGCGGCAGTTGCCGTTGAGCAGCACGCTCTGGCTCAGATCGCCGCAGGTCTCGGGCATCTCGCCGTCGACCGACAGCACGCGGTCGCCGTCCTCGAAGCCTATCTGGTGCATCACTTCGCTGAATTCGAGGCCGAAGTGGGCTTCGCTCAGCGGCACGTACTGCTTGCCCCACGTGAACAGAATCATCCAGAATATCAGCATGGCGCTCACGAAGTTGACCACCACGCCGGCCACCATTATCAGCAGGCGCTGCCATGCCGGCTTGGCGCGGAACTCCCAGGGCTCGGCGGGCTTGGAGAGATGCTCGGTGTCCATCGACTCGTCGATCATGCCGGCTATCTTGACGTAGCCGCCCAGAGGCAGCCAGCCGAGGCCGTATTCGGTCTCGCCGCGCCTAAACTTGAAGAGCGAGAACCACGGGTCGAAGAAGAGGTAGAACTTGTCGACGCGGGTCTTGAAGAGCTTGGCCGTGATGAAGTGGCCGAACTCGTGGGTGATGATAAGAATCGAGAAACTCAGGATGAGCTGGAGTGCCTTTATCAGTATGTCCATGATTGATTATTGCCTAATACTTACAAATCGTGATATTTCAAAAACGGTTGCAAAGATAACCAAAGGTTTAACTTTACATTGGCTGCGGCCCGATTTTGGACCTCGGGGCGGCGGCCTGCGGCGGTTCGGACGCCGATTGGCTGACTACGGGGAGATGATTGGCATAAATAGGCATCAATATGGAATTATTCTAAATTACTTTTCTTAGTTTTGCAGCCGTCAAAAAAAAAGAACCGAAGAGACGACGACGGCGGCAGCGCCTGCACAGGCGGCCGGCCGTACATTTATATAAGTAACGAACGACTATGGCAAAAGACAAAGTAGCGGCGATAGAGGACCTCGGGAACGACGAGTACAAATACGGCTTCCATTCCGACATTGCCACCCACACCATACCCAAGGGCCTGAGCGAAGACGTGGTGCGCCGCATCTCGGAGCTCAAGGGCGAGCCCGAGTTCATGCTCGAGTTCAGGCTGCGCGCCTTCCGCCACTGGCAGACGCTGCCGGTGCCCGAGTGGGCCCATCTGAAGATTCCGCCCATCGACTTTCAGGACATCATCTACTACGCGTCGCCCGTGCCGCCCAAGAAGCTCGGCAGCATGGACGAAGTGGACCCCGAGATACGCGCCACATTCGACAAGCTGGGCATTCCGCTCGAAGAGCAGAAGGTGCTGTCGAACGTGGCGGTGGACGCCGTGATGGACAGCAGCAGCGTCAAGACCACTTTCCGCGCCACGCTGGCCGAGAAGGGCATCATCTTCTGCTCCATCAGCGAAGCCCTCAAAGAACATCCCGACCTGGTGCGGCGGCACTTGGGCTCGGTGGTGCCGCACACCGACAACTTCTACGCCGCGCTCAACTCGGCCGTCTTCTCCGACGGGTCGTTCGTCTACATACCGCGAGGCGTGCGCTGCCCCATGGAGCTGTCGACCTACTTCCGCATCAACGCGCGCAACACCGGCCAGTTCGAGCGCACGCTCATTGTGGCCGACGACGACAGCTACGTCAGCTACCTCGAAGGCTGCACGGCGCCCATGCGCGACGAGAACCAGCTCCACGCGGCCATAGTCGAGATAGTGGTCGGAGCGCGCGCCGAGGTCAAGTACTCGACCGTCCAGAACTGGTATCCGGGCGACAAGCAGGGCCGCGGCGGCATCTATAACTTCGTGACCAAGCGGGCCCTGTGCCGGGGCGAACACTCGAAAGTGTCGTGGACGCAGGTCGAGACCGGCTCGGCCATCACCTGGAAATATCCGAGCTGCATCCTCAAGGGCGACAACAGCGTGGGCGAATTCTACTCGGTGGCCGTCACCAACAACTACCAGCAGGCCGACACCGGCACCAAGATGATACACCTGGGCCGCAACACGCGCAGCACCATAGTGTCCAAAGGCATCTCGGCCGGCCACAGCCAGAACAGCTACCGCGGCCTGGTGCGCGTGGCCTCGGGAGCCGACAACGCCCGCAACTTCTCGCAGTGCGACTCGCTGCTGCTGGGCAACCAGTGCGGCGCCCACACCTTCCCCCACCTCGACGTCCACAACCCGACGGCGCAGGTGGAGCACGAAGCCACCACATCGAAGATAGGCGAAGACCAGATATTCTACTGCAACCAGCGCGGCATAGCCACCGAAGACGCCGTGGCGCTGATAGTGAACGGATATGCCAAGGACGTGCTCAACCACCTGCCGCTGGAGTTCGCCGCCGAAGCGCAGAAGCTGCTCCAGATAAGCCTCGAAGGCAGCGTGGGCTGACAACGCCCGAGACACCCGCTACAACCAACCGAAAAAACACGACACATGGAACTACTGAAAATAGAAAACCTGCACGCCACCATCGATGGCAAAGAGATTCTGCGAGGAATAAACCTGAACATCAACGCCGGCGAAACGCACGCCATAATGGGCCCCAACGGCTCGGGCAAGAGCACACTGTCGGCAGTGCTGGCCGGCAACCCGGCCTACACCGTCACCGAAGGCAGCGTCCGCTTCAACGGCAAGGACCTGCTCGGACTCACGCCCGAAGACCGCGCACACGAAGGACTCTTCCTGTCGTTTCAATACCCCGTCGAGATTCCCGGCGTCAGCATGACCAACTTCATGCGCGCCGCCGTCAACGAAAAGCGACGCTACCAAGGCCTGGCACCGCTCTCGAGCGGCGACTTCCTGAAGCTGATGCGCCAGAAGAAGCAGATCATCGACATCGACGCCAACCTGACCAACCGCGCCGTCAACGAAGGATTTTCGGGCGGCGAGAAGAAGAAGAACGAAATATTCCAGATGGCAATGCTCGAACCCACACTGCGCATCCTCGACGAAACCGACTCGGGCCTCGACATCGACGCCCTGCGGGTGTGCGCCGACGGCGTCAACCGGCTCAAGCAGCCCGACAACGCCACCATAGTCATCACCCACTATCAGCGCCTGCTCGACTACATCGTGCCCGACTTCATCCACATCCTCTATCGCGGACGCATAGTGATGACAGGCGGCAAAGAGCTGGCCCTCGAACTCGAAGAGAAAGGCTACGACTGGATCAAAAAACAGTTTCAGGACTAAACGACGAATGCTATGAGCGAGGTCAACGACAACGTGCTGGCCCTTGTCAGGGCGCACAACAAGAGCCGCGACACCCGAGCGGCCGCCATCGAATGCTACGAACGGCTCGGCATGCCCGGCACCGACTGCGAAGCCTACCGCTTCACCGACATGGCGCGGATGCTGCCCGTGCGGTCGATACACAAGACTGCGGCCGACACCCCCAAGGCCGGCGCCGACGGCCACATCCGCATAGTGGACGGACGCCTGGCCACACCGCCCGAGGCCAACGCGCACTTCAGCATAGCCGAGACGGGCATCGACAACGCGCCCGACGCCTTCGAATCGGTGGCGCCCGGAGTGTCGGACGGAATGGTGGCGCTCAACACGTCGCTGGCCGAGGCCTGCATCCACCTGCACATCAAGTCGGCCACGGCACTCGACGCGCCCTTAGTAGTCGACATCGACTTCACCACCGCCCCGGGACAGCTGGTGTCGCCACGCCTGCTGCTGACCTCCGGCGTCGACAGCGACGCGCGCATAGTGCTGCGCCAGACATCGCGCACGGCGGCCTCGGTCAACATGGTGACCGAAGTGCATCTGGCCGAGCACGCACGCCTCGAAGTGGTGACCGTCCAGGACTTCGCCCCCGACGCCGCAGTGGTCAACGGGCTCTACTGCGCCCAGGAAGCCGACACCACGCTCAGCCTCACGCTCGCAAGCCTCGGCTGCCGGCTGACGCGCAACAGCGTGGAAGCGTCGTTCGACGGCGAGCGCTCGCACCTCGACCTCAACGGAATCTGCCTGACGCAGGGCAGCCAGCACACCGACAACCACACGCGGATCCGCCACCTGAAGCCCGGCTGCACCAGCGGCGAACTGTTCAAGGGAATATTGGGCGGACAGTCGACGGCCGCATTCACCGGCATGGTGCTGGTGGCCGACAACGCCCAGAAGACCGAAGCCCTGCAGACCAACCGCAACCTGCTGCTGAGCCCCCAGGCCAAGGCCGACACCCGGCCGCAGCTCGAAATCTACGCCGACGACGTCCGATGCAGCCACGGCGCCACCGTGGGCCAGCTCGACGCCGAACAACTGTTCTACATGCAGGCACGCGGCATCGGCCTCGACCAGGCCCGGCGCCTGCTGACCGAAGCCTTTGCGGCCGACGTGATTGAGCGCATCGGCGACGAGACGACACGCGCCACGGTGCGCGAGGCCATCGGCACACGCCTCGAAACCCTGACGCAGCAGTAGGACACAATCAGAACCAACACACACAGATACAGAACAATGTCTCCGGATATAGAAAGCATACGCAGCCAGTTCCCGATACTGGGCCAGACCGTCTACAACAAGCCGCTGGTCTACCTCGACAACGGCGCCACCACACAGAAACCGCAGTCGGTCATCGACGCCGTAGCCGACGTCTATGTGCGCTGCAACAGCAACATACACCGGGGCGTGCACCGGCTGAGCAACATATGCACCGAAGCCTTCGAAGAGGCACGCCGGGCCGTAGCGCGGCACATCAACGCGGCCTGCGCCCACGAGGTCATCTTCACGCGCGGCACCACCGAGAGCATCAACCTGGCCGCCTTCTCGTTCGGCGAATCGTTCTGCGCCCAGGGCGACGAGATAGTGATAACGGCCATGGAGCATCACTCCAACATAGTGCCGTGGCAGATGCTGTGCGAGCGCAAGGGCATGAAGCTGCGCGTGGCCCCCATCGACGCCAACGGCGACCTCGACCTCGAAGCCCTCGGCCGGCTGCTCAACGGCCGCACGCGGCTGGTGGCCGTGGCCCACGTCTCCAACGTGATGGGCACCGTCAACCCCGTGGCACGCATAGTGGCCATGGCGCACGCGGCCGGAATACCCGTGCTGGTCGACGCCGCACAGAGCGCGCCGCACCTGCCCATAGACGTGCAGGCGCTCGACTGCGACTTCATGGCATTCTCGGGCCACAAGATGTATGCACCCAACGGCATCGGAGTGCTCTACGGCAAGGAGTCGTGGCTCGACCGCATGAAACCCTATCAGGGCGGCGGTGAGATGATAGAGAAGGTGACCTTCGAGCGCACCACCTACAACGTGCTGCCCTTCAAGTTCGAGGCCGGCACGCCCGACTACGTGGCCGCCATCGGGCTGCACCGCGCCATCGACTTCATAGGCTCCATAGGGCTCGACGCCATAGCCGCCCACGAGCACCGGCTGGCCCGGGCCGCCATCGAACGGCTCACGGCCATCGACGGGCTGCGCCTGATAGGCACGCCGGCACAGCGCGCGGGCGTGGTCTCGTTCGTCATCGACGGCATCCACCCCTACGACATCGGCCTGCTGCTCGACAAGATGGGAATAGCCGTGCGCACCGGACACCACTGCGCCGAGCCGCTCATCGACCACTTCGGCATAGCCGGCACCGTGCGCGCCTCGTTTGCCGTCTACAACACCATGGCCGAGGTCGACGCCCTCGCGGCCGGAGTGCGCCGCGTGGCCGAAATGATGAAATAGACTTTATTTTTCCCGACAAAACGACAATCAATGAAAGACGTACCAAGCATCAACCAGATTCAGGACGACATAATCGAAGAGTTCGCCGCCTACGACGACTGGATGGACAAATATTCGTACCTCATCGAGCTGGGCAACGACCTCGCCCCTTATCCCGAAGAGCACCGCACGCAGCAGAACGTCATCGAAGGCTGCCAGAGCACCGTGTGGATCAACGCCGAGCTGCAGCCCGACGGCACCATAGCCTTCGACGGCGACAGCGACGCCATCATAGTCAAAGGCATAGTGGCGCTGCTCATCAGAGTGCTGGGCGGACACACGCCCTCCGAAATAGTAGACGCCGAACTCTACTTCATCAGGCAGATAGGCCTCGAAGAACACCTGACCCCCACCCGCTCCAACGGCCTGCTGGCCATGGTCAGGCAGATGAGGCTCTACGCCGTGGCATTCAAAAGCATCGAAAACAAATGACCGACACCGCAGAAAACAACCCGCCAATGTTAGAGACCAGAGTCATCGACGCGCTCAAGACCATCTTCGACCCCGAAATACCGGTCAACATCTACGACCTCGGACTGGTCTACCAGATCGAAGTCGAAGGCACCGAAGTGCGCATCCTGATGACGCTCACATCGCCCAACTGCCCCGTGGCCGAGAGCCTGCCCGAAGAGGTGATGGACAAAGTGCGCGCCATAGAAGGCGTGGAGAACGTGGAGGTCAACCTGACCTTCGACCCGGCATGGAGCATGGACAACCTCACCGAAGAGGCACGCCTCGAACTCGGACTGCTCTGACCCGCACCGCTATGAAACAGCTGCTTATACTGTGCGACGCCTTTCCGCCAAGTTTCGCTCCGCGGATGGGATACCTGTGCAAATACATCGAAGAATTCGGCTGGCACGCCACCGTGATGACCGAAGAATGCGCCAGACTCAACATCTTCCGCAACCTTGGCGGCGACGCCGACGTGGCCCGATGGCGATGGGTCGGAGCGAGCGGACGATGGACGTCGCGGCTCGAATGGCTCGTCAAGTTCGGCCTGACGTTCTGCTTCGCTCAGAAAGACAAGGCCTTCGAACGCTTCGTCAGCCGACGCATAGCCGGCCGCCGCTTCGACGCCGTGCTGTGCAGCTCCTACCACACCTTCCCGCTCGGCGCCGCGCTCCGCATAGCCCGCCGCCTGCAAGTGCCGCTGCTGGCCGACATCCGCGACGTGGCCGAGCAGTTCACCGGCTACGAATGCCAGTCGCACAGGCTGCCGGCACTCCGCGGACTCGAAAAGCTGCCGGCCTTGCTCTACAAGCACATCAGCATAGCCCGCCGCAACCGCGTGCTGCGCCGCGCCGACGCCCTGACCACCGTGTCGGACTGGCACGTGCGCATGCTCGGCCGCCTCAACCCCCACGTCGAGCTGATATTCAACGGCTACGACCCCGAACTCTTCGTCCCGCGCGACGTGACGACCCCAAAGTTCGTGGTCGTCTTTACCGGCCGGCTGCTCAGCTTCGAGATGCGCGACCCGTCGCTCTTCTTCGAAGCCGCCAGGCGACTGATGGACAGAGGCATGCTGACCGAAAGCAACTTCGAGATACGCTGGTATGTGGACGAAGACTCGTGGCGCACGCTGAACACCCACCCCGGCATGGCGCCGCTCGCCGCCGTCACCCGCCCGATGGGCCTCGTGCAGTCCGACCGCATCCCCGGCGTGCTGCACGAAAGCTCAGTGTCGCTGCAGCTGGCCAACAAGCCGTCGGCACACGGCCCGTTCGGCATCATGACCACCAAGCTCTTCGAAGCCATCGGCACACAAAAGCCCGTGCTCTGCGTGCGCAGCGACGAAGACTGCCTTGAGCGCTGCATCAGCGAGTCGGGCATCGGAGTGGCGGCGCGCACCGCAGACGAAGCCGAACGCTTCCTGCTGGAGCAGTTCGGGCAATGGAAGGAAAAGGGATTCACGAGAGCCGCCGTCACGCCGCAAGCCATGGAGCTATACAGCCGCCGCAACCAGACCGGACAGTTTGCCGAACTGCTCGACAGGCTCTGCGGCAGCCGGAGATGAATGGTCTTTCCCGAACACCGCCGTGCCCCGCTGAAGTTCATCTTCATTTAAAGACATTGGCAATGTGGCGACTGATGCCTGATTTGTCAACGCCGAAAAGTTGCGCCACGGCCGCCGAAAGGCGCTGAGCGCAAGAGCCGGCCGGCAAAAATAAAAAACGCGTCTGCACTTGCCAAAGTCGCGAAGCTTTCGTAATATAGTCGCATTGGCACAGTCACCACGCGGCAAGGCAGAGGCCGCGCACCGGTGAAGACGAACGTCGCTTTATGAAAAGACTATTATCATCACTCGCATTCATCATCGTGTCGTGCTGGCAGACGGCCGCCCAGCCGGACATGCAGCTGACCGACACCGCACGGGTCTACGAAGTGCGGTTCGACAGCCAGTTCCCGCCCTTCGAATACCTCAACGAGCGCGGCAACCCCGACGGCTTCAACGTGGCCATCTTCAGCCGGCTGATGGAGCGGCTGGCGCTCAAATACAACCTGCGGCCGTCGAACATCTCGGACATCGTCCACGACCTGGGCACCAACGAGGTCGACATGGCCACCGGGCTGTTCTACAACAGCTACCGCGCCTCGCTGATGAACTTCTGCATCCCGTTCACGCACGTCACCATATCCATCGTCTGCCGCAACGACCGCAAGTTCAAGTCGGTCGAAGAGCTGCGCGGGCGCAACGTGGTGGTGCAGAAGAACGACATGCTCTACGACTGGCTGATGTCGACCATGCTGACGCCGCACGTGGTGGCCATGCCCGACATCCTGTCGGGGCTGACGCTGGTGGCCGAGAACGACTCGGTGGACGCCATGCTGACCTACAACCCGACGGCCGACCACTACATAGGCCTCCACGACATCGAGGGCCTGACCATCGTCAAGGCCGACATCCGCCCGCAGCCGTGCTCCATCGTCACCAACCGCAACAACGACGAGCTGCTCTACATGCTCAACATCGGCCTCAACCAGATGAAGGCCGACGGCGAATACGACATGATATACAACCGGTGGTTCGGCCTGCACTCCAGGCGGTTCGACATCAGCTACGTGCTGATAACCGTCTTCTTCTTCGTGCTGATGATAGCGCTGGGGCGCGTGTTCATCGTCTTCGGCAACCGCCGCAGCAACCAGCTGCTCGACTCGCTCTTCGAGAACATCAGGGAGGGCATCCTCGTGCTCGGCAACGACGGCGTGGTGCTGCGGTGCAACGCCGCCCTGAGCGGCATGCTCGGCGGAGCGCCCAAGGGGCAGCCGTTCGCCTCCATCTTCAAGTCGCCAGCCGACCTGCAGCAGAGCATCGAGCAGGCGCAGACCCGGACGCTCACCTGCACCGAAACCCTCTGCCGCTTCGACGGCTCGACCTTCACGGCCAGCATCACCATGCTGCCGTTCAACTTCAACTTCACCGACTATGTGGTGGCCGTGGTCTCGGAC
>CALYZD010000026.1 GCA_945607565.1 uncultured Bacteroidales bacterium
CCCTCGGCTCGTCCTTCCTCGCGCCCTTCCATTTTGGCGGTGTCGAGCACATCGTTCTGCACCATGATGTCGTCCATGTGGGCGTCGTAGGCGTGGCGGTCGGCGTCGCTCATGGTCATGTATAGCAGTCTTTCGCGCGCTTCCTGCAGGCCTGGGGTCGAGGTGTCGTCCTTTATCCGGTTGTTTTTCAGGTAGTCGAGCCACTCCTCGATGGGCGTGGTGGCCACGGAGTTGAACTCGTTGACGCGGATGATGAAGTATTCCGGGAAGACATTCTCCGGCACTGTCATCTTTATCTCGTCGGCCTCGCGGGTGTTGACCCTCAGCTGGTCGCCGGTGTGCACGCCGGTGAAAACCGTTTTGCCGTGGTAGAGGTAGTCGGTGCCCTGACCGAGGTCGAAGTAGAGTATGTTGATGGAATAGACTTTTTTGACCTGATCGTATTTGCTGCCTATCTGGATGTGCTCGGTGATGGCTTTGGAAACGCCATAGAGCATACGTTGCAGATAGTAGAGCTGGCGCGTGAGCTGCACCTCCACGATGATGATTTCGCCCTTGCTGTTGGTGGCTTTTATGTCGACGCGGTTGAACTTGGCGTCGCTCTTTTCCTGATTGCCTTCGCTTTCGAGCAGTTCGACGATGGTGATTTTTTCGCCCAGAAGCACCGTCACCAAGCCCCCGAGCACGGCAAAGTTTGCCTTGTCGCGCAGCATTCGCTTCACTGCCCAGTCGAACCGTATGTATTTGTTTTCGCTCTGCATAGTCGGTGTATCTCTGCCGCAAAAAGACAAAAAAAAACGACACAGCCAAATGATTCGCGGCATTTTTGCGCGCTCTGCCCGGCCGCCCGGTGAGCCGTCGGCCCCATCCCACAAAAAAAACGGCAATGCCGATAGCATTCCGCACTCGGGCGCTATCGGCATTGCTTTTTCAGAAACGATAAATCGTTATCCCATTGTCACTTCCACCAGGTGCTTGCCCGGTGTGTGAGCCACAATGTTGCCGTCGACCGGTTTGCCGTCGACGGTGATGGAGCGGATTCCGCGGCAGACGCCGTCGGGGTTGCTGATTCTGATTTCGTATTCGGCTCCGCGGAACTTGCGGGTGATGTTCAGGCTCTTCCATGCCGACGGGATGCACGGATTGATTTTCAAGCCCTTGTATTCGGGCTTGACGCCGAGGATGAACTGCGTGATGGCGTAGTAGTTCCAAGCGGCGGTGCCGGTCAGCCAGCTGTTCTTGGCCTCGCCGGGCTTGAAGGCGTCCTTGCCGGCAATCATCTGCGAGTAGACGTAGGGCTCAACCTTGTGGAGCTCGCTGCGGTCTTCGGTGTATGAGGGGCAGATCTTGCGGAAATAGTCCCACGCGTATTCGCCGCGGCCGAGTACGCTCTCGCCGATAATGACCCACGGATTGTTGTGGCAGAAGATGCCGGCGTTCTCTTTGTAGCCGGCTGGGTACGACGATATTTCGCCGTATTCGACCACATATTTGCTGAACGGCGGATTGTTGAGCACTATGCCGTGCTCGCAGTCGAGGCGCTCCTTGACCGAGTTGAGCGACTTCTCGACCATTCCCTCTTCGAGGCCGATGCCGGCCATGGCGCACCATCCCTGCGACTCAATGAATATCTGTGCCTCCTCGTTTTCCTTGGAGCCCACCTTGCGGCCGTAGAAGTCGTAGGCGCGCAGATACCAGTCGCCGTCCCAGCCGTCCTTCTTGACGGCCTCGACCATTTCGTCGACGGCCTTCTGGGCGCGGTCGGCCTCGCCGGTCATGCCTATCTGGCGGCAGAGCTCGACATAGTCGCGACCGCAGACCACGAAGAGTCCGGCTATCATGAGCGATTCGGCCTTGGAGCCTTCGGTCTTGTTCTCGGTGGTCTGGAACGATTCGTTGGGATCCCACGAGAAGCAGTTGAGGTTGAGGCAGTCGTTCCAGTCGGCGCGGCCGATGAGCGGCAGCCTGTGCGGGCCGAGGTTTTCGATGACGTGGTTGAACGACACGCGCAGGTGCTCCATGAGCGACACTTCGCTGCCCTCTTTGTTGTCGAACGGCACGGGCTCGTCGAGGATGCCGAAGTCGCCGGTCTCCTTGATGTAGGCCACGGTGCCGAAGATGAGCCACATGGGGTCGTCGTTGAAGCCGCCGCCGATGTCGTTGTTGCCGCGCTTGGTCAGCGGCTGGTACTGGTGATAGCAGCCGCCGTCGGGGAACTGCGTGGAGGCGATGTCGATGATGCGCTGGCGGGCGCGTTCGGGTATCTGGTGGACGAAGCCGACGAGGTCCTGGTTGGAGTCGCGGAAGCCCATGCCTCGGCCTATGCCGCTCTCGAAGAACGATGCCGAGCGCGAGAAGTTGAAGGTGACCATGCACTGATACTGGTTCCAGATGTTGACCATGCGGTCGAGCTTGTCCTCGCCCGAGCGCACCACATAATTGGCCAACAGGTTGTCCCAGTATCTGTGGAGCTCGTCGAAGGCGGCGTCCACCTTCTCGACGGTGTCGAAGGCGGCGATCATGGCTTTGGCCTTGGTCTTGTTGACCACGTTCTTGGCCTCGAACTTCTCTTCCTGCCGGTTCTCGACGTATCCGAGCATGAAGATGAAGTCCTTCTTCTCGCCGGGCTTGAGCTCTACCTCGATGTAGTGCGATGCCACGGGGCTCCAGCCGTGGGCCTCGCTGTTGCGCGGGCGTCCTTCCATCACGGCCTGGGGGTCGCGGAACTCGTTGTAGAGGCCCACGAACGATTCGCGGTCGGTGTCGTAGCCGTCGATGGGGACGTTGACGCTGTAGAAGGCGTAGTGGTTGCGGCGCTCCTTGTATTCGGTCTTGTGGTAGATGACCGAGCCGTCGATTTCGACCTCGCCGGTCGAGAAGTTGCGCTGGAAGTTCTCCATGTCGGTGGCGGCGTTCCAGAGGCACCATTCGGCGAACGAGAAGAGCTTGATGCGGCGCACCACGTCGGTGGTGTTGGTCAGCGTCAGCTTCTGGACTTCGGCCCACGTGTGCAGCGGGACGAAGAAGAGGACGCTGGCTTCGATGCCGTCCTTGAGGCCGGAGATGCGGGTGTAGCTCATGCCGTGGCGGCACTCGTATTTGTCGAGCGGCGTCTTGCAGGGCTTCCAGCCGGGCGACCACACGGTGCCGCCGTCGTTGATGTAGAAGTAGCGTCCGCCGTTGTCCATCGGCACGTTGTTGTAGCGATAACGGGTGATGCGGCGGAACTTGGCGTCCTTGTAGAACGAATATCCGCCGGCTGTGTTGGAGATGAGCGAGAAGAAATCCTCGTTGCCCAGATAGTTTATCCAAGGCCAGGGCGTGGCCGGGTTGGTGATGACGTATTCGCGGTTGGCGTCGTCAAAATGTCCGTATTTCTGCATAGTTTATCTGTATGAATTGTTGTTTTGTTTTTTGTAATTTCATTCGGTGGCGGCCTGCTCGCGCTCGCGGCGGGCAATGAGTCCGGCGGTTATCTCGTCGGTCTTGGCGCGGCTGAGCGGATAGAAGAGCATCAGCACGGCGCCGGCCAGCACTATCAGCGCCGGCACCCAGCTCATCAGCATCACTATTCCCGGCAGGGCGTGGCCGATGGTGGAGGCGTCGGTGCCGACGTAGCCGAAGTGCGCGAGGATGGCTCCGATTATCGCTCCGGCTATTCCGCCGCCGAACTTGGTGGCGAACGAGCCGGCCGAGTAGACAAGCCCCGTGGCGCGCCGTCCGTTGACGAACTCCGAGTAATCGGCCACGTCGCCCAGCATGGCGAAGAAAAGCGTGGGGAAGATGGCAGCGGCGGCCTCGGCCACTATGCCGATGGCGAAGATGGCGCCGATGTCGTCGGGCGAGCAGAGGGCCATCAGCGCGTTGACGGCGCCCGAGAAGATGAGCGCGTAGATGAAGAGCCGCTTCTTGCCCCAGAGGCGTCCGAGCGGCGCGGTGGCCATGGCGCCGGCTATCGAGGCCAGCATCAGGCAGACCATGTAGGAGGCCGCCAGCAGCTGGTCGTGGACGTAGTGGGTGAAGTAGATGACGGTGATGCCCTGCTTGGTGTTGTTGTAGATGTTGAAGAGCAGGCCGGTCAGCAGCAGGATGATCCACGGATAGTTGCTGACGAGGTCGCGCAGGTCGCGCAGCAGATTGTTCTTCTGGGCCTTGGGCGGGCTGACGCGCTCGCGGGTGAAGAGGAAGGTGACTATCATGAAGACCGCGAGGAATGCCGACAGCAGGTAGACGGCCTTGCCGTATCCGCTGCGCTGGTCGATGACCTTGATGTCGGCGGGCGTCAGGTCATCTTCGCCGGTCAGCACGAAGGTGTAGCGCTCGCCGGCCCTGGCCGTGAAGCTCTTGGCGGTGGCGGGCTCGTCGTCGGAGCCGGGCGTGGTGAAGAGGGCGATGCTGTTGGCCGTGCCGACACTGACGTTGCGGACGTCGTGCGGCACCGATATTCCGACCTCATACTGCGCCTCGGCCTTGCGGCTGACGTCGATGCTCGGGTTGACGTCGCCATAGTACGACACGAGGAACAGCAGCGCGCCCTGCACTATCATGCCGCCGGCAAACGCGCCCACCATGCGGTAGGACCCGAGGCTGGTGCGCTCCTTGTCGTCGTCGGTCATGACGGCCATCAGCGCGCCGTAGGGGATATTGTTGGCGGTGTAGATGAGGGTGAAGAGGATGTAGGTCGAATAGGCGTAGACGATCTTGGAGGTCATGCTCCAGTCGGGGCAGGTGAACAGCAGCGACAGGATGACGCCCAGCGGCAGTGCCGTCCAGAGTATCCAGGGCCTGAACTTGCCGAAGCGGGTGCGGGTGCGGTCGCCCACGACGCCCATCAGCACGTCGCTGACGCCGTCGCTGAACCGGGCCACGAGCATCAGCAGGCCCACGGTGGCGGGGTTGAGGCCGAAGACGTCGGTGTAGAAGATGAACAGGAATGTCGACACGGCGCGCCACGCTATGTTGGCCGCGCCGTCGCCCAGTGCGTAGGCTACTTTTTCTCTGATTGATAGTCGTGTTAACATACAGTCGGTTGATGTTTAAGGGTTTGTGTCTTTATTGGTGTCCTATTTACACGTTCGGCGGAGAGGTTATAAAAAAACCGCCTCGCCGAGGCGGGTATGGTGCGTGTGTCACTGCTGCGTCAGATGAAGAACGAGTTGAAGTCCTTGCGCGACGTCTCGTAGAGTTCCTTGTCGAACGAGTAGAGCTGCGCGGGCTTGTGGGCCACGCCGGTCTGCTTTTCGTCGAGCGGAATCAGGTAGCTCATCCGGGCCGTCTTCTTGCGGAAGTTGCGCTTGTCGAGCCGCACGCCGAGTATGACCTCGTAGACCGTCTGCAGCTGCGTGAGCGTGAACTTGGGCGGCAGCAGCTCGAAGCCCACCGAGGGCTCGTTGATGAGCTTGTTGCGGATGTATTTGAGGGCTTCGGCCAGAATCTGGTTGTGGTCAAAGGCCAGGTCGCCCACCTCGTCGACCGGATACCACTTGACGTTGCGGCCTTTCCAGATGAGGCGGATGTCGCGCCGGGCCAGCAGCGCCACGTAGCCCACGGTGACCACGCGCCGCTCGGGGTCGCGGCCGCACGAGCGCAGCCACAGCTGGTCGTTGGGGCGCCTGATGCGGTCGGGCGAGCCGAAGGTGCGGAACTGCTCAAGGTAGATGTTGTCGAGGCCGGTCAGGTCGGCTGGGATGCGGTGGGCGGCGGCGTCGAGCGTCTCGTCCACAAAGACGTGGTTGCCGGTCAGCGTGCGGTCGGTGAAGATGACGCGACCGTCGGCGTCGAGCAGCGTGCGGTCCACCAGCAGGACGTTGAGCCGTTCGAAGTCGAAGCCGAATATCACGCAGTCGACCGAGATGTTGTTGCTGACCATTGTGCTGACCATATCTGTCTAATATTTAGTCCGTTTTTTTCGATTGGCGAAGATAGTACAAAAAATTCTTCGTTGCTCATTCAGTAATTGTACTATCAACACATTTAACTACTTTTTCACCATTCCGGCCCGAGCCGCGATGTTACGCGCACGACAGCGCCGCCGCCCTACGGTGCAGCATCCGTGCACCTTGGCCTGAGGCCGGCGTCTGTGCGTTAATACGCAGGCCGGGCGCCTTGGGTTAACATTTTGTTCATCATTCCAAAACATCGGCCGGCCTGCAACGGCGGCGCGAGGCCTGCGCCCCCGTGCGGCACGAAGTTTGTATGACACTTGTTCGTATCTTTGGGTCAATAAACCAATCGTCAAAAAAAATAAACCGACAGACAATGCTAAACACCATCGCAAACCATCGCAGCATCAGGCGCTACACCGACCGCCCCGTCGACGACAGCCTGCTGCGCACCATCGTGGAGGCCGGGACGCGCGCATCCAACACCGGCAACATGCAGACCTACAGCATCGTGGCCACGCGCTCGGCCGACGTCCGCAAGGCGCTCATGCCCGCGCACTTCAACCAGCCCATGGTCGAGACGGCCGCCGTGGTCCTGACGTTCTGCGTCGACTTCTGCCGCTTCGGACATTGGTGCCGGCTGCGCGACGCCGAGCCCGGATTCGGCAATTTCGAATCGTTCATATCGGCGGCCATCGACGCGTCGCTGGCGGCGCAGAACGTGTGCCTTGCGGCTGAGGCTCACGGACTTGGCGGATGCTATCTGGGCACCACCACCTACAATCCCGACGTCATCATCGAGGCCCTCGGGCTGCCGCGCGGCGTGATGCCCGTCACCACCCTGACGCTGGGCTATCCGGCCGAAGACCCGGGGCGGACCGAGCGTCTGCCCGTGGAGGCCGTGCTGCACATGGAGACCTACCATCAGTGCACCGACGCCGACATCGACCGCCTCTACGCCGAAAAGGAGAGCCTGCCACAGAACCGGCAGTTCGTGGCCGAGAACAACAAGCGGACGCTGGCGCAGGTCTTCACCGACGTGCGCTACACGCGGGCCAACAACGAGCACTTCAGCCGCGTGCTGCTCGACACGCTGCGCCGCCAGGGCTTCGACATCTGAGGCCCGACGGCAAACACGGTTTTTCCGAACAATCACCTCACCCCGAAAAAAACATGAAGCACAGAACAGCCACAGGCATAGTGGCGGCCGGCGCACTGCTGGCCGCCATGGCCGCGCCCGCCCTGCAGCGCGGCCACGACCGCATCCGAACCATGACCGACAGCCAGCTGATGGCCGTCATCGACTCGTGCATCAGCCAGAGGGCACCGCTGACCGCCGAGCCCTACGTGGCCGAGGCACGCAACCGCGCCCGGCTTCGCCACGACTTCGCGCTCGAGTTCGACCTCATCGGCAAGCAGCAGACACTGGACGCAAGGCGGCACGGCCTCGCGGGCTGCGAACTGCTCGAAACCGAATGCACCAAGGCCTCTCCGCCACTCAGGCAGATGCTGGCCGCCAGCATAGCCATGCAGAAATGGCCGCCTGACGACGCGCTTGCCTATGCCGAGGCCGCCACCCACGACCCCGACAGCTCGTGCAGCCGCACGCCGGCCACCGTGGCGCTGGGCCGGCTGGCCACCGACTCGCTCATCGACGGACGCTTCACGCTCATCGACGCCCTCAGGAACCAAGTGGTGCAGTGGTGCGCCGCGCATCAGGGCATGGCCCGGGCCGACTCGCTCCGCAAAGCCACCGTGGGCCTGATTGCCGACGGAGCAAGGCATCGCCACGAGCGCAGCCGCCTGCTGATGCTGGCTCTGGCGGCCGACGCCGAGGCACGCGCACAGGCCTCCGACCTTGGCGCCGACGGCATCGACAGCCTGTGGACGCCCATCGACGCCCTGCCGCTCGACGACACGGCACGCGCCGTCGGGCTGCACCGGCACGCGCTCTGCCTGCTGCGCTCGGGCTTCGACGACACCACCGCCAGCCGCGCCCTGCGCCTGACCGACAGCGCGCTGGCCATGTGCCCCGCGTCGGCCGCCATGGCCGCCACAATGGAGATGATAGTCCGCCCCGGCCTGCGCGCCACCTTCGAGAGCTCGGCGCGCCCCGGCTCGGCGGTGCCCATGCGGCTCGAATATCGCAATGCCGACACGGCCTTCGTGCTCATCTTTGCCGGCGACCCCGACCGCGGCGCACGCCGCCACACCGGCCGCCCGCTGCGCATCGACACCATCGCCCTGCCGCAGTTCGGCTGCCTGACCTCGCGCACCGTCTACACCGAGATTGCCGCCCCCGAGGCCGGATGCTACGACGTGGCCGTGCGCCACAGCATAGGCACCGGGCCGTTCGACACCGAGCGGATGGACTGCACCGACGTGATGCTGACGGCCGAGTCGACGCCGCAGGGCCTGACGCTGACGGCCCTCGACGCCACCACCGGGCTGCCCGTGCCCGACGCCGACGTGGCCGTGCTGCATGGCTACAAAGGCCGCTTTGCGCACGCCGGCCGCACCGACGCACACGGGCAGTTTGACATCAGCCTGCACCTGATGTCCGACCATCGGACCACAATCCAAGTCACGCGCGGCAACAGCCGGACGCGCCTCGCCGTCTACGGCAGCAGCAGCCGCAGCCCGCAGGGCACACGGCAGCACACGTGGATTTTCGCCGACCGCGCGGTCTACCGGCCGGGGCAGACGGTCAGATTCAAGATAGTGTCGTTCAGCAACAATGCCGACTCGGCCAAGTGCACGCCCGACGCCGGCCGCGCGCTGACCGTGCGGCTGCTCGACGCCGACCGCAACACCGTCAGCACCGTCAGCCTCACAGCCAACGGCTTCGGCTCGGCGTCGGGGCGGTTCGTCGTCCCGACGGGCGCGCTGTGCGGCTCGTGGGCCATTGCCGACGACTCGGGCGTCCGATGCCACATCGGCGTCGAGGAATACAAGCGCGGCACCACGCGCATCACCTTCGAGCCTCACGACTCGGTGGTGGTGCGAGGCGACACAGTGCGGTGCCGCGGGCGCGTCGAGGCTCTGGGCGGATACGCTCTGGGCGGATCGCTGGTCGGCTACACCATCGAGTGGGCCGACACGGCCGTGACCGGACGCTGCCGCACCGACGCCGACGGCCGCTTCGCCATAGCATGGCCGGCCGACGAGGCGTGCTACCACATTCGCTGCTCGGCCACCGACCTCTCGGGCCAGACGGCCGAGGGCAGCGACTTTGTGGTGGTCGACAGGCAGGGCTTCGGCATCGACGCCACGGTGGACGACTCGTTTGCCGACGCCGCCACACGCATCGGCCTGAGCTGCCGCAATGCCAACGGACGGCCGGCGCGCGGCACGGCATCGGTCAGCATACACTCGGCCGCCCTGCCCGACACGCTGCTGCCCATCAGCGACTTGTGCGCCGACGTCGACCGGCGCCTGACCACGCCGAGCGTGCAGCCCGGCCCCGACCGTCCGCGTCTGCTGCGGCGCGTCTTTGCGGCCGACATCAGCATCGACGGCGACACCACACTCACACTGCCGGCATCGGCCCTCGCCCCCGGCCTCTACCGGCTGACCATGCGCTGGACCGACGCCTGCGGGACGCTGCACACCGACAGCTGCTCGTTTGCACGCATCGCCCGCGGCAGCCACACCGACTGCGGCAGCCGCCTGCTGCTCAAGGCTCTGGCCGACACCGTGACGCCCGGCGGACGGCTCGGGGTGATTGTGGGGAGCGCACTGCGCGACGCCCATATCCGCCTGACGCTGACGGCAAACGGCATCGTTGCGCAGACGGCCGTGTGCCACGTCAGCCGCTCGCAGGAGGCAGTCTGGTTCGACGTGCCCGCATCGGCCGACGGCAAACCGCTCGTCGCCATCGGCCTGCACGCCACAATGGTCAGACACAACCGCATCTACACGGCATCGGCCGCACCGGCGGTGGAGCGCAAGCCGCCCTTCGCCATACGCCTGACCACGTGGCGCAACCTGTCGGAGCCCGGCAGCCGCGAGCGCCTGAGCGTGCTGATGCCGCCCGACGTCGAGGCCGTGGCCACACTCTACGACGCCGCGCTCGACGACATTGCCGGACCGCTGCGCTGGAGCACGCCGGGCAACGGAGCCGCCACCTTCGGCCACTCGGTGTTCCACACCACTGTGGGCACCGGCACCGAAGGCCACGGCGCCGCCTACCTACACCCGTGGTTCGGCGTCCGCGACTTAGGCTACCGATACAGCGCCGGCGTGCGCCTCGCCATGGCCAAGGGCGGAATGCCAATGCTGGCCGAGGCCGCGATGACCGTGAGCAACGCCGAAGCCGACGACGCCTTCGAGGCCGAAACGGAAAGCGCCGAGGCCGCTACCGACGCTACGCTGCGCCGCAACTTTGCCGAGACCGCACTGTTCTGCCCGCACCTGACCGCCGGCGCCGACAGCATGGCCACCGCCGACTTCAGTCTGCCCCACACCATCACGCGCTTCAACCTGAGCATTCTGGCCCACAACCGGCAGATGCAGGTGAGCCGCACGGCCGACCACGTCGACGTCCGCAGGCAACTGATGATAAGGCCCGGACTGCCACGCTTCGTGCGCCAGGGCGACCGTCTGACGCTGACGCCGCAGATAGTGTCGCTTGCCGGCGAGCCGCTGCAAGCCCTGTGCAGCATTGCGGCCGTCGACACGCTGACCAACGACAGCATCGTCATCAGCCAGCCGTCGAAAAGCATTCGGATAGAGCCCGGCGGCACGGCAGCCGTGGAGTGGACCATCGACGTGCCCGACCATTGGGAGCGACTGCGCATCAGCATCAGCGCCCGGGCCGGCAGCCACACCGACGCCGTCAGTCAGGACATGGGCGTGGAGCCACGGCAGATTGTCTGCCACGAGTCGCAGCCCGTGGCGTTTGCCGGCAGCGGACGCCACGTCAGCACGTGCGGCCTGGGCGGCGGCACCACACGCAGCCTCCGCTTCGACTACACCACCGACGTCGCCTCCGACATCCTGCTGGCGCTGCCCGCCATTGCCGACTTCGACTATCCGAGCATCGACTGCCACGTGGCGCAGCTCATGGCCGCCGGCGTGGCGCGCAGCATGAGTGCCGACACGGCCGTGGCAGCCATAGTTGCCCGCATGGACTCGGCCGCGCCCAAGACAATGCCCGACGCCGACCCCTCGACGCCATGGACGCGCGTCCGCCAGGACATCGACCGACGCCGCCACCGGCTGGAATCGATGCTCGACGCCGACCGCGCCGACGCCGCCATTCTGCGCGCCCTTGGCCTGATCGAAGCCGCGCAGATGCCCGACGGCTCGTTTGCGTGGTGCCCCGGCATGACGACGTCCGAACACATGACGCGCCACGTCATGGCCGCCCTGGGACGGATGCACCTGACAGGCCTGACGCTCCCCGAACAGACCGACCGCATAGTGGCCGCCGGCGTGGACTGCCTCGACGGCTGGATTGAGCGCGACGAACGCGAACTGCAGCGCACGCCGCAGGCGCGGATGGGCGCATCGACCCTGCATCTGCTCTACGCCCGCAGCCTCTTCGCACGCTTCGCCCTGCCCGACGCCTGCCGCCGCAGCATTGGCCGGCAGTGGGCCGAAATGGAGCCCGACTGTCAGATAATGGCGGCCGAGGTGCTGATGCGCGCCGGACTGACCGACATGGCCGCGAGCGTCATCGAGTCGCTGTGCCAGAACCTCGTGCGCAGCGAGGCGCACTGCGCGTGGGTCAACGTCGGGCAAGGCAGGGGCTCGGTGCGCGTTCAGGCGCTGATGCTGATGATGCTCAGGCAGCATCGGCCCCAGTCGGCCGACATCGGCCTGCTCAGCAACTGGCTGATGATGCAGAAGCGCACGCAGCTATGGGGCAACGCCCGCGACGCCGTCGTGGCGCTGCAGGCCATCATGCCCGCAGCCGCCCGCGCCGCATCGGCCACCGACACCGTCAGCATCGGCACGGCCACCGCAGCCACACGGCCGGGCGCGGCAGCCGTCTCCATCGCCGCTCCCGACGGCGCGCAGGCCGTGGTGGTCAAGAGCCGCAGCGAAGTGTCGTTCGGCAACTGGCAGCGCACCGCAGCCTACGACATTGCCGCCATCGGAGCGCAGCCGTCGTCGTGCCTGCGGCTGACGCGCACTGTCAGCACCCACCGCGACGGCAGATGGCTGCCCGCCGACAAGTGCACGCCGCGCGTGGGCGAGCGCGTGCGCGTCGAACTGACCGTGGAGGCCACGCAGGACATCGACTTCGTGCGCATCACCGACCGCCGGCCCGCAGCGCTCGAACCCACCGAAAAGCAGTCGGGCTACCGATGGGCGTGGCGGATGCAGACCGGCCACTACCTCAACGTCACCGACACCGGCATCGACTTTTTTGTGGACCGACTGCGCAAAGGCCGCCACACGTTCGCCTACGAGGCCTACGCCACCAACGCCGGGACGTTTGCGCCGGGCTATGCCGATGCCCGCTCGGTCTACGCGCCCGAAACGGCCGTCCACACCGGCACCGACCGCACAATGGAAATAGAAAAACCTGACGCGCAATGACAATCGGAAACATACATTCGCTCGAATCGTTCGGCACCGTCGACGGGCCGGGCATACGCTTTGTGGTCTTCATGCAGGGATGCCCGCTGCGGTGCCTCTACTGCCACAACCCCGACACATGGGACCCGCGCGCCGCTGCGCCCTATCAGCTGACGGCCCGGCAGCTGCTCGACGAGGTGCGGCGCTACCGCAGCTTCATCCGCAAGGGCGGCGTCACGCTGAGCGGGGGCGAACCGCTGATGCAGGCCGAGTTCGTGGCCGAGTTCGCCGCCCTGTGCCGGGCCGAGGGCATCCACACGGCCATCGACACGTCGGGAGCCATAGCTACGCCGGCCGCCCTGCACGCCGTCGACCTTGCCGACCTTGTGCTGCTCGACATCAAAGCCGCCGACACCGACGCGTGCCGCACGCTCACCGGCCTCGGCAACGACAATGCGCTCCGCCTGCTCCGCCACTGCCAGGACACCGGCAAGCCCGTCTGGATACGTCACGTGGTGGTACCCGGCCACACCGACAGCCCCGACAGTCTGGCCGCCCTGGCCGCCCTGCTCGACGGCTTCAGCGTGATTGAGCGGCGCGAGGTGCTGCCCTACCACACCATGGCCGTGGACAAATACCGGCAGCTCGGCATCGACTATCCGCTCCGGGGCGTCCCGCCGCTCAGCCCCGAATCGGCGCGGCTGGCCGACAGCATTCTGAACGGCAGCAGACAATGAAAAACGACTCGGGCTGCAACCCTGCGGATGGTCTCCGAAGGTTGCAGCCCGAAATGTTTCCGCACGCGTGCGCGGCGTCGCTACAGCTGCTCGTTGATGGTGCGCGAAAGCACGTCAAGCTGCTGCTCGCGCGTGAGCTTGACGAAGTTGACGGCATAGCCCGACACACGGATGGTGAGCTGAGGATATTTTTCGGGATGCGCCATGGCGTCTTCGAGCAATGCGCGGTCGAACACGTTGACGTTCAGATGCTGGCCGCCCGTGGGCGTGAAGTAGCCTTCGAGCAGCGACACGAGGTTGCTCACCCTGTCGTCAGGCCGCTTGCCGAGCGTGGAGGGCGTGATGGCAAAGGTGTAGGAGATGCCGTCGTGAGCGTGCTCGAACGGCAGCTTGGCCACCGACGCCAGCGCGGCCACGGCGCCCTTGCGGTCGCGGCCGTTCATGGGGTTGGCGCCGGGCGCGAACGGCGTGCCGCCCTGACGGCCGTCGGGCGTGGAGCCGGTCTTCTTGCCATAGACCACGTTCGAAGTGATGGTCAGCACCGACTGTGTGGGCGTGGCGTTGCGGTAGGTCTCGTGCTGGCGCAGATAGTCCATGAACTTGCGCGTCAGGTCCACGGCGATGCGGTCGGTGCGGTCGTCGTTGTTGCCAAAGGGCACATAGTCGCCCTCGCGCTCGAAGCCCACGGCCAGGCCGCGCTCGTCGCGGACGACGCGCACACGGCAGTCGCGGATGGCGGCCAGCGAGTCGGCCGCAATCGACAGGCCGGCTATTCCGGTGGCGCGGATGCGCTCCACATTGCCGTCGTGCAGAGCCATCTCGAAGGCCTCGTAGGCGTACTTGTCGTGCATGTAGTGGATTATTTTGAGCGCGTTGACATAGACCTTGGCCAGCCATCGCATCATCTGCTCATACTTCTCGACCACCTCGTCGTAGTCGAGATATTCGCTCGTGATGGGCTCGTAGCGCGGCGCCACCTGGTCGCCCGTGCGCTCGTCTCGGCCGCCGTTGATGGCATAGAGCAGGCACTTGGCGAGGTTGGCCCTGGCGCCGAAGAACTGCATCTGCTTGCCTATCTTCATCGGCGACACGCAGCAGGCAATGCCGTAGTCGTCGCCATAGTCGCGGCGCATCAGGTCGTCGTTCTCGTACTGGATGGCCGACGTGTCGATGGACACCTTGGCGCAGAAGCGCTTCCACTGCTCGGGCAGACGCTCCGACCACAGCACCGTCAGGTTGGGCTCGGGCGCGGGACCGAGGTTGTAGAGCGTGTGCAGATAGCGGAAGCACGTGCGCGTCACCAGCGTGCGGCCGTCGATGCCCATGCCGCCCAGCGATTCGGTCACCCACACCGGGTCGCCCGAAAAGAGGTCGTTGTATTCGGGCGTGCGCAGGAACCGCACCAGACGCAGCTTGATAATCATCTGGTCCACAAGCTCCTGAGCCTCCTGCTCGGTGAGTCTGCCCTCGCGGATGTCCTTTTCGATGAAGATGTCGAGAAAGGTGGCCGTGCGCCCGAGCGACATGGCCGCGCCGTCCTGGTCCTTGACTGCGGCCAGATAGCCGAAGTAGGTGAACTGGACGGCCTCGCGGGCGTCGCGGGCCGGGCGCGTCACGTCGAAGCCGTAGGCGGCGCACATCTTTTCGAAATCCTTCAGCGCGCGAATCTGCTCGGTGGTCTCCTCGCGGCTGCGGATGACGGCCTCGGTGAATTCCTGAATGTCGAGCGTGTGCATGTATTCCTTCTTCTCGGCAATCAGATTCTCGGTGCCGTAGAGGGCTATGCGCCGATAGTCGCCTATGATGCGGCCGCGGCCGTAGGCGTCGGGCAGGCCGGTGATGATGGCCGAGTGGCGGCAGGCCAGAATCTCCTCGTTGTAGGCCGAGAAGACGCCCTCGTTGTGCGTCTTGCGATACTTGGTGAAGATTTCCCTTGTGAGCGGATCGAGCTCGTAGCCATACGATTTCAGGCTGTTCTCCACCATGCGGATGCCGCCCTTGGGGAATATTCCGCGCTTGAGCGGCGCATCGGTCTGCAGGCCCACAATCACCTCGCGGTCGCGGTCGATGTAGCCGGGGCCGTAGGTGGTGATGCTCTGCGGCTTGCTGGTCTCGGCGTCCACCACGCCCTTCTGACGCTCAAGCTCAAAGAGCCGCCCGAGCTGCTGCCACAGCTCCGACGTGCGTGCCGTGGGGCCGGTCAGGAAGCTGCCGTCGCCCTCGTAGGGAGTGTAGTTGCTCTGAATGAAATCGCGAACGTTGATTTCGCTTTTCCACTGCTCGCCCGCAAAGTCGTTCCATGTTTCGAATGTTTTCATAGGTTATGTGCGTTAAGTGAGTTTTGTTATCTCGATGTGGCAAAATTAACTCATATCTGCCACATACACATACCTATTTATAGCTATTTCACCACGTTTATGGCATATTAACTTTTCGTGCGCAAGCTTTTGGCAGTCAGGCCCAATCCGCCCAAGGCCCTGAAACGACAAAGGCGGACATCCGCTCGGGGACGTCCGCCTTGTGTCCGATGCCGTGCAGCGCTGCCTTGCCGCCTAACGGAGCGTGGCGTTCAGCTCGCGGCCGAATGCGGCTATCAGGTTCTGCATTATCTTGTCTATCTGCTTGTCGTTTAGCGTCTTTGTCTCGTCGAGCAGTGTGAAGCTGACGGCATACGACTTCTTGCCTTCGGGCAGATTCTTGCCTTCGTAGACGTCGAAGAGCGATATGCGGCGCAGCAGCTTTTTCTCGACGCGCATGGCCGTCTGCCTTATCTGCGCAAAGGTTGTCGCCTTGTCGACCAACAGTGCCAGGTCGCGCTTGACTTCGGGGAACTTGGGCAGCTCGGTGTAGAGAATCCTGTTCTTGGCCACGGCCTTGCGCACCAGCACCGGCCAGTGTATTTCGGCAAAGAGCACCGGAGCGTCGATGTCGAACTGCTTGAGCAGACGCGAGTTGACCATGCCGTAGGTCAGCAGTTCCTTCTTGTCGGCCACAAGGCGCAGCCCTTCGGCAAAGATGTCGTTGGCCACCGGCTGCTCGTCGACCTGCGCCATGCCGAGGCCGAGGCGCTGAAGCAGATTGCTGACCACGGCCTTCATGTCGAAGAACGTGACGGGCTGTGCCGGCGTGTTCCAGTTGGCCTCGTTGCGCAGGCCGGTCATGAAGAGCGACAGGTGCTGCTCTTCGGCATAGTTTTTCAGGTCGCCCTTGTCGCCGCCGCCAAAGCTGTAGCAGTGTCCGAATTCGAAGAGCTTGAGGTCGGAGTTGCGGCGGTTGCGGTTGTGGCATATCACCTCCAGGCCGCTGAAGAGCAGCGTCTGTCGCATGCCGTTCAGGTCGCTGCTGAGCGGGTTGGCCAGTTCCACCACATTGGCGCGCGGATAGGTCTCGAGCCCGTCGTAGTAGGCGGCGCGTGTCAGCGAGTTGCACATTATCTCCTGAAAGCCGTTGGCGGCCAGCTGCGAGGTCACCGTGTTGCGCAGCTTGGTCATGTCGGGCTTGTCGGCATAGACGAGTGTCGAGTGCACTTCCTGCGGCATCTCCACGTTGTTGTAGCCATAGACGCGCAGGATGTCCTCAATCACGTCGGCCTCGCGGGTCACGTCCACGCGATAGGGCGGCACGCGCAACTGCATGTCCTCGCCGTTGTCCGACACTATTTCTATTTCGAGGCCGGCCAGAATCCTGCGGACGGTCTCGGCCGGAATCTCCTTGCCGATGAGCGAGTTCATGCGCCGGTGATTGACCGTCACCTCGAATGGCTTGGCGGGCTCGGGGTAGATGTCGATGATGTCGCTCGAAATGGTGCCGCCCGCCACTTCCTTTATCAGCATGGCGGCGCGCTTGAGGGCATAGATGGTGCCGTCGGGGTCGGTGCCGCGCTCGTAGCGGAAGCTGGCGTCGGTGTTGAGCTGCTGCCGGCGGGCCGTCTTGCGGATGCTGACCGGGTTGAACCACGCGCTCTCGATGAACACGCGGCGGGTCTGCTCGGTGACGCCGCTGTCGAGCCCTCCGAACACGCCGCCGATGCACATGGGCTCCTCGGCGTTGCATATCATCAGGTCGTCGGCGTGCAGCTCGCGCTCCTTGCCGTCGAGGGTCACGAAGCGCGTGCCCTGCGGCATGGTGCGCACCACAATGCGGTTCTGCTTTATCTTGTCGCCGTCGAAGGCGTGGAGCGGCTGTCCGAGCGCAAAGAGGATGTAGTTGGTCACGTCCACAATGTTGTTGATGGGCGTCAGGCCGATGGAGCGGAGGCGCTTCTGGAGCCATTCGGGCGACTCGCGCACCGTCACGTTGTTGACGGTGATGCCGCAATAGCGCGGGCAGGCCTTGGTGTCGTCCACCGTCACGCTCACCTCAAAGCTGTGGTCGTCCACCGCAAAGCCGTCCACCGACGGACGGGTCAGCTCCACATCGGCGGTCAGCGACAGGGCGGCCGCCAGGTCGCGCGCCACGCCGTAGTGCGACGCGGCGTCGATGCGGTTGGGTGTGATGTCGACCTCGAAGACGGTGTCGGTCTCCACATTATAATAGTCCTTGGCGAGCGTGCCTGCGGGCACCGAGTCGGGCAGGACGATGATGCCCGAGTGGTCGGTGCCGACGCCTATCTCGTCTTCGGCGCATATCATGCCCATCGACGGCTCGCCGCGCAGTTTCGACGGCTTGATGACGAACTCCTTGTCGCCGTCGTAGAGCACGGTGCCCACCGTGGCCACCACCACCGTCTGTCCGGCCGCCACGTTGGGCGCGCCGCAGACAATGTGCAGCGGTTCGCCGCCGCCCACGTCGACCGTGGTCACGTGCAGGTGGTCCGAGTTGGGGTGAGCCTCGCATGTCAGCACTTTGCCGACCACCAGACCCTCAAGCCCTCCCCTGATAGACTGTGTCGTTTCTACGCTGCCCACTTCGAGGCCGAGCGATGTGAGCGTCTCCGATACTTTTTCGGGCGCAAGGTCAATGTTGATGTAATTCTTTAGCCAACTGTAAGAAATATTCATTTCAAGACGTCGTTAATTGTGTTTTCGTTTTTCGGTGTAGATTCCGAACCGGCCGCGCCGGCCGATTCGCGTGCAAATGTAGTAATTATTCCGATGCTGCAGGCCGATGCTCACTGCTCGTCGGCGAACATGGGGTCCCACGCAGGCAGCAGCACCGGCTTCTGACTGAGCACGGCGGCGGCCTTGTCGGTCAGATACTTGCGGTTAATCACAAGACGGAACATGTATTCGTCGAACCACTTGTCGGTCATTATCAGGTGGCCGTCGTTGGGGCCGCTGCCCCAGCTGTTCTCCACCTTCCACTTGCGCGGGCGGCCGTCGGCATCGAGGTCCACGGCCATCAGCGTCATGGCGTGCGACGAGCCGCTGGCGAACGTGGCCACGCGCTGCCGCTTGTCCATGCCGAAGGCGGTGCCCAGCAGCGACTCGTAGTCGTAGTTGTCGGTGTCGAGCAGGCCGCGCGTGCGGTCGAAGCATTTGCCCACGTCGCACGAGAAATACATCATCGTGCTGTCTTTGATCGACGCTATGGCCATCTGCTTGATGTCGTCGACGGGCAGATTGACATAGGTCCAGTTGCTGCCGTCGTAGGTGTGGCGGTCGAAGTCGATTTCGTATAGTTTATAGTATTCGCGCGTCGGGTCGTTCATCAGCATCACGTAGTTGCGCTGCAGGTCGTCGGCCACATATTGGTCGTAGAACGAGTGCGGTGTGTACTCCTTGGTCTCCGCGGGGTTGCCATTGGCATCGCGGCGCGTCCACACAAACTGCGTGGGCGGTTCGCCAAGGTTGAGGGCAAGGATGCGATAGATGGTGCCGAGCATCTCGGTCTTGGCCTCTTGCAGAGCCTCGGGAGTGGTGCTCTTGGCGGCCGACATCTCGCGCAGCTTCAGGCCGTACTCGCGCAGCTTGAGGCTGATGAGCGACGACATGACGCGCGTGTTCTCGCTGCTGTTGGTCTCGGGCATCACGTCGAGCGGCACCACACCATATTTGGTCAGCAGGTCGGCAATGCCGGTGTATTGCCCGCCGTCGCTCAGCGGGTTCTTGAACAGCCATTCGACCATCTTGTCGTCCATCGGACGCTTGCGGGTGTCTATCACGCCCTGCAAGAAGAGGTTCGACTTTTCGAGCTGATCCCAGAAGAAGACATAGGTCTGCGAAAACTGGAAATCGCCCATGTCGTACTTGGCAATGGCCTTGGCACGCAGCACGTTGAGGCCCGTGAACAGCCAGCACCGCCCCGACGACTTCTGGTTGGTGATGCCGCGCCCGGGCACGCTGTGCGAGAAGTGCGTGTCCACCGCCACGCGGTTGTCGGCATTGACGGCCAGGCGGCTGATGTCGGTGCCCACTATGGCGTTGCGCAGCGCACGGTCGGTGGGCGTGCCGGCATAGAACGATTTGATTTTGGTCATCATCTGTGGCGAAATGCCTCCGTCGGCCTGCGCCGAGGCCGTCAGCAGCGACAGGCCGAGCACGGCCGCAGTCATACAGAATTGTTTCATGTCACTATTAATTAAGGTTGTCGGTATGTTCAGTTCTCGAACAGGCTCTTCTGCACAAGGTCTTTGTACGACTTGCCTATCGGGATGTAGGGCTGAACGCCGTCGAGCTTGAGCTGATTGCCATAGAGTGCGCGTATCTTGTCTATCTTGACGATGTAGGACTTGTGCACTCGCATAAACAGTGCCGACGGCAGCGTGCTCTCGAGGTTCTTGAGCGATTCGAGCGTGACTATCTTCTCGCTGCCCGAGCAGAAGATGGTCACATACTCGCGCAGCCCCTCCACATATATTATGGAGTCGAAGCGGATGCGGTGAATCTTGTGGTCGGCCTTGACGAGCAGGATGTCGTTGGCGGGCTCGGCCGGTTCGGCTGGCGGTGCCGGCACCTCCACAATGCGCTCGGTGACCACGGGCGCCGCCTTGACCGCCAGGCGCTGGATGGCCTTGCCCACGGCCTGCATGAAGCGGTCGAACGAGAAGGGCTTGAGCAGATAGTCGAGCACGTCGAGCTGGTAGCTCTCGATGGCGTATTCCGAATAGGCCGTGGTGAAGACCACGAGCGGCTTGTTGATCAGCGTCTTCATGAAGTTGATGCCGCTGATGTCGGGCATCTGTATGTCGAGGAACATCAGGTCGACGCGGCCGCCCTGGATGTCGGGCAGGGCTTCGAGCGCCGACTTGTAGCTGCCTGTCAGTTCGAGGCTCGGCACCTTGTCTATGAACTCCTGGAGCAGGATTCGAGCCGGATATTCATCGTCGATTATGACGCATCTTATCTTGTTATCCATGGTTAATATCGTTTTTTATCGGTCCGTGGTCAGGACGCGAACGTGTCTATCTTCATGAAGACGCTGAACTCGTTGTTGGTGGTCTCTATCTTCAGCTCCGACCGCCCGGGATAGAGCATTTCGAGCCGCTTGCGCACATTCTCGACGCCGATGCCGCCCACCACGTCCTTGTTGATGGCCACGGCCGGCAGCGAGTTGCGCACCTGAAACACCAGTATGGGCCCCAGCGTCTTGATTTCGATTGCGAGCCAGCCCTTCTTGGCGTTGTCGATGTTGCCGTGCTTGAAGCTGTTCTCCACGAACGGAATCATCAGCATCGGCTCAATCATCATCTCGCCGTTGCAGCCCGACACGTCGACGCGGATGTTGGGCTCGCTGTCGAGCTTGAGCTTCTGGAAGTCGATGAAGTTGACTATGTAGTCGACCTCGCGCCTGAGCTTGACTTTCTTGCTCTCGCTGTCGTAGAGCGTGAAGCGCAGCATCTCGGAGAGTTTGAGAATCATCTCTGGCGTTTTTTCGGACTTGATGACCGAGAGGGCGTAGATGTTGTTGAGGGCGTTGAAGAGGAAGTGCGGATTGATCTGCGACTTGAGGAACTTCATCTCGAACTCGAGGTTCTGATGGGTCAGGCTGACCTCGCGCTGACGCACCAGACGGTCCTGCGAGAAATAGCCGAATATGGTGCTCACGAAGAGCATGCCCATCGACGAGGTGATGGTCTCGACCATGTGGAACGGGAACCAGCCGGCACCGTCGTTGGCCGGGGCTTCGGGCGCGTCGAGCGGGTGCCCCACGCAGGCGTCGAACACAATGTTGACCACCGCGAAAAAGGCTATCGTCAGCGACACGGCCACGGCATAGCGGCCCTTGCGGCTGCCGAACAGATAGCTCGGCATCAGCCAGAAGGTGTTGACGTAGAACACCGTGGCGTTGACCACCAGCGTCTTGAGCACGAAGAGCGCCACATAGCCGTGCGGCATATAGCTGATGGGGCCCACCAGCGTCAGCAGGCTGTAGCCGGCCCATATCAGGACGTGCAGGAACGAGTTCTTTATCTTTGCTCTGTCGGGATTCATTTTCGTTGTCCTATCTTATTCTATCCACACAGCCCCCACATTACCGCTTGCGATAGCTGTGGGGGCTGGGTTGCGTTGCTGCCGGCGGGCGGCTGCTCTGTCAGTCCTTGTCTTCGTACTCTTCGTCGGGCTTGAATTCCCACATGTCCGAGAAGTAGGTGTTGCCAAGCACGCCGGCCTGGCCTGTGGCTATGTAGCCGTGCTCCTGCACGCCGCCTCCCTTGCCGTCGTCGAAGGTGAGACTGAAGCCCACCGCAAAGCCGCGGTTGTTGCCCTCGAAGTTGGTCTTCTGGAACCACAGGTCGTCGTCGGGGTGATACTCCCACGTGCGCACGCCGCTGCCGTTGGCGCCGCCGGTCGACAGGTAGAACTTGCCGTTGAGGCCGAACACGCTGCAGCCGTAGGCCATTATGCGATACTCGTCGTCATACGACTCGTCGGTGCGGTTGTCGATGTGGCGCAGGGTCTCCCACTCGTTGGTGGCCGGGTTGTAGCGCTGGAACTCGTTGCGGCACGAGCCGTTGCGGCCGCACACCACATAGCCCTTGCCGTCGTAGACGAAGGCCGAGGCCGCCGTGCGCTGCGCGCCGATGTTGGCTATGGGCGTCCATGTGGTGCCGTCGAACTTGTAGAAGTCGCTCTGTGCGTGGCCGTCGATGTCTTCGCCCGAACCCACGTAGGCCACGTTGTCTATCACAAAGGCCACCGCGTAGCGCCGGCGCTCGTATGACTGATAGTCTTCTATGCCGTCGCGGCGCGGGAAGTCGGCCACGCGGCTCCACGTCTGCGTCTGAGGGTCGAAGCACCAGAAGTCGTTGAGGAACCGGGTGCCCGTGCTGCCCAGGCCCACGTAGCCCTTGCCGTTGATGGCGAAAGCCACGCCGCCGTCGCGCGCAAGCGTGTCCGACGGCATCGACGGCACCTGTGTCCAGGCCTTGCCGTCGAACTTGTAGAAGTCGCGGAAGCGCGTCTGCGCGCCCAGCTCGTTGCTGTTGTAGCCCGTGCCCACATAGGCTTCCTCGCCTATCTTGAAGCACACGGCACCGCCGCGCTGGGTGCCCGGGAAGTGGGTGTCGCACTTGACCCAGTTGCCCTGATAGTTGTCGTTCTCGTCGTCGGTGCAGCCCACGGCGGCCAATGCGGCCACGGCGAGCACCGCCGACATGATATGATGGAATGATGACCTTGTCATGATGAATGTGTGTGTTTGATGACCCAAGTGTTTTAGTGATGTTCTGAACTGCGGCGCGGCAGGCTTCGAAAAAGCCCCCACACTACCTGTCCGGATACTTGTGGGGGCACACTGTTTCAGGCCCGGGAGCCGCGCCGGCCGCCCGCCCTGCGATTCGTTTCGGCTGCCGCCGTCAGTCTTTGTCTTCGTATTCCTGATAGGGCATGAATTCCCACATGTCGGTGTAGTAGGACGAGCCCGACACGCCCGACTGGCCTGTGGCTATGTAGCCGTGCTGGCGTGGGCCGCCGCCCAGTCCGTCGTCGAAGGTGAGGCTGAAGCCCACCGCAAAGCCGCGGGTCGAGCCTTCGAAGTTGGTCCTCTGTACCCAGAAGTCGCTGTCGGGGTGATATTCCCACGTTGCCACGCCTGTGCCGCTGACGCCTCCGGTGGCCAGATAGAACTTGCCGTTGAGCTCGAAGACACTGCAGCCGTAGGCGGCCAGGGTGTACTCGTCGTCGTAGGAGTAGTCGGTGCGGTCGGCGGCATGCCTGAGGCTTTCCCATGTGTCGGTCACGGGGTCGTAGCGCTGGAACTCATAGACGCACGAGCCGTAGCGTCCGCCCACCACGTAGCCTTTGCCGTCGTAGACGAAAGCCGAGGCCGCTGCACGAGGCACGCCTATGTTGGCTATGGGCGTCCAGGTGGTGCCGTCGAACTTGTAGAAGTCGGCCAGTATGTTGCCGTCGATGTCTTCGCCGCCACCCACGTAGGCCACGTTGTCTATCACAAAGGCCACTGCATAGCGGCGCTCTTCGGGTTTCTGATAGTCTTCTATGCCATCGCGGCGCGGGAAGTCGGCCACCTGTGTCCATGTCTGTGTCTGAGGGTCGTAGCACCAGAAGTCCTTGAGGTTCTTGGTGCCGTCGTATCCGAGGCCCACATATCCCTTGCCGTTGATCGAGAATGCCACTGCGGCGTTGCGCGTTCCGGCCGATGCTTTGCCGTCGGTGGTGTCGTTGGGCATTGAGGGTATCTGTGTCCAGGCCTTGCCGTCGAACTTGTAGAAGTCGCGGAAGCGGCTGCGATAGTCGGTCTCGTTGAAGTTGTAGCCCGTGCCCACATAGACTTCCTCGCCTATCTTGAAGCACACGGCGCCGCCGCGCTGCGTTCCGGGATAGTAGTTTGAGGTCTTTATCCAGTTACCAAGATATCTGTCGGTTTCGTCATCGGCACAACCAGTAAGAAAGAGAAGAGAAGCAGCGAACATTATCGCCGAGAAGAGATACTGAAATGATGATTTTGTCATAACATACAATTTATTTACGGCCAAAACTAATTTTGAATTCTAAAATGCAATTAAACTATTCAACAAAAGTACGTCTTTTTTTCATTACTTTGCCAAATATATCAACATAGAGTTTATTTAACTTTCGGTCACGCCAGGGGCATGCAGAGCGGCTTCCGCCATATTTTATTGAGCGTTTCGGCAATTTGATTGAAATGATGCGATGAAATTGAGCGGAAATGCTTTCTTTTGCCCAACTTTGTTAACGTGTAAATAAAAATGAGCAAAACCAACCGTCGCTTATCGGCGCTGCTGATGGCCCTGGCCGCTCTGGTCGGCTGGCACGGATGCAGCAGCGATGACTTCAGAATGAGCGAAACATTCATCAATTCGGGCACTTACGTCGAATGCGTAGACTCCGTCACACTCAACCTTTCAACATTCAAACTCGACTCCGTCGTCACCTCGCACCAGGGCATAGTATGGGCCGGTGCGTTCGAAAAGAAAGGCCTCGGCACCTTCAACTCCGAGTCCTATTTCAAGTTGTCGGAGCCCTCGACCTACGGCTGGACCAAGAACGAGCGATACGACTCCATCACCGTGACCATATATCACACCGGCGGCTATGAGGGCGACACCGTGCAGGACGCCACGCTGACCATCGAAAGGGTGAGCCAGCAGATAGTCAAGACCGACGGCCAGACCTACTTCTACAACAACGACTGCTACCCCACCTCCGACACGCTGGGCACCTACACCTACCGGCCGCAGCCGCACGCCAAGCCCAAGAGGGTCTTCCGCATCAGCGACGACTTCGGGCAGGAGCTCTTCGAGTTCATCCACACCACCAGCGTCAACACCAGCAACTCGGCCGACAAGTTCAAGCAGTATCTGCACGGCCTCAAGTTCTCGCTCAAGGCCCACAGCACGCCCCTGATGCTGGCCTACAAGTCCGACTCCATCAGCCTGCGCCTGCACACGCACTACAACTATTCCACGCCGCTGCGCGTCACCCGGCAGCTGACCATCAGCGACAAGGGCTATCAGTTCAACAACACCTGGACCAGCAACGTGCCCGAAGCGCTGCAGGTGCTCGACCAGGAGGACGTGGGCGTCAGCCGGCGCATTCCGGCGGCGCTGACCGACAGCTGCACGCTGATGATGGAGGGCGCCGGATACTACACCGCCATCAGCTTCCCGTCGCTGGGCTATCTGCTGCCCTACATCAACTACGGCCACTTCCTGCGCGCCGAGCTGCTGATATACCCCGACGTGGAATCGTACAGCCTGCACCGCCTCCCCTCCACATTCTACCTCACAAGGCTCAACCGCGAGAACGCCACAAGCACCCCCGTCTACAACAGCATGCGCGGGCAGGCTTCGGCCACACTGGTGCGCAACGCCGACAACGTGGAAGGCACCTACTACTATGTGGACGTCACCTACTTCATCAACACGCTGCTCTCGCAGGAATATCTCGACGAGAAGGAAGCCGTGGTGCTGACCTGGGGCACGGCGATGGACCCGACCAACTTCTATTGCCTGCGATTCAACGGCGAAAACAAGAAACGATACAAATCGAAACTGAGACTTTACTACTATAACTATGACAAGGAAGGCAATTAGACTATCGGCCATGCTGACCCTGCTGTGCGCCGCCACGGCCGCACACGCGCAGAAGAGCACGGCTTCGCCATATTCCATTTTCGGCTACGGCACCCTGGCCAACAAAGAAGACGCCGTCAGCACAGGCATGGGCCACTCGGGCGTGGCACTGGCACCCAACTCGTGGCTCAACAGCAAGAACCCCGCCGCCTATGGCAACCTCGACAGCCTCTCGTTCTACTTCAACCTGCAATTCAAAGGGTTCTATGGCAACGAAGAGACACGCAAATACAGCCAAAGCACCTACAGCGCCAACATCGACGCCATCGCCATGGGCTTCCGCGTCACACGCTGGTGGGGCGCCGGGCTGGGCTTCTCGCCCTACTCGCACGTGGGCTACCGCATCGACGAGGTTCGAGGCGTCATTGGCAGCAACGAGACCTACACGCTGATCCACGAAGGCTCGGGCGGACTGTCGCAGGCCTACATCAACAACGCCTTCACGCCGCTGCGAGGGCTGACACTCGGTATCAGCACATCGGTGATATGGGGAGCCATCAAGCGACGCGAGACGGCATCCATAACCTACGGCGAGGTCATCTACAACGACAAGAAATACACCGTCAACAACATGCTGTTCGAATACGGACTGCAATACGGCCTCAACATCGGAAAGACACACCTGCGCATCGGCGGCGTCTACAACGCCAAGACGCGGCTCGAAGCCGCCTACGACCAGAACGTGTCGAACAACGTGGACGGCGACCTCTTCCACGACGACGAGTCGCGCGTGGGCAAGTTCTACGTGCCGCAGGCATTCACCGCCGGCATTGCCGCACTGCGCGGCAACTGGACGCTGGCGGCCGACTACAAGTGGTATCAGTGGAGCGACGTCAGGAACGGCAAGACCACCGAGAGCATCGAGTTCCGCGACTGCTGGTCGGTGGGCGCCGGAGCGCACTATGCACCCGGCCGCGTCGACGACTCGTACTTCAAGCGGCTCAAATACAGCTTTGGCGGCTACTATGCCACCAACTACTTCAAGGTCAAGGGCGTGGAACTCGACAACTACAGCATCACCGCCGGCATCTCGTTCCCCGTCAGGAAGTGGGGCGACTACATCAACGTCTCCTACGAGTTCAACCACGGCGGCACCACATCCAACAGCCTGATAAAAGAGACGTATCACAACTTCAAGATAGGGCTCAACATACGCGAAATCTGGTTCATGAAGTCGCAATTCGACTGAGCCACGCCAAGCCACACGCGGCACACGCCGCCACAGCGCCGCCCCCGCACCGAGCCGGGGCGGCGCCTTTTTTTTGCGCCGCAGCCGCCGCAGCACGGCCGGCACGCGCCCGCCAATGTGATGGAAATGTCAGCCGCAATGCGTTTTTGTCATGATGTTTATCATTGTATATTAACAACCATTGTCAAGTAATCACAAAATGAGGTAGTTTGGGCATGACAATATGTCAGTCCGGACCCCTTTTCACACTTTGGCACGATGCTTGCAGTTCGGCATATTGGAGCAAGTGTGCACTGCTGCTGCAGAAGCAAGGTCAGACAGTTCCAAGACACAATCGGAGGCGAGCCAAAGATGTTCGCAAACGCCGAGCCACCAAAAGTGACCCCACGTGATGCCCCCATCCCCAACCCACCTCTGCATCCGAGCCGGCAGAAAAAGTCCGCAGCTGCCGACAAAGATGACTTGACAAACAAGACGCGGACATTAGAACATTTATGATAAAAAAAATTTTAACAGATCAATTAACACCGGTGGTCTCCCAATCAAGGTTCGAAACCGCCATTGAATTTCCCTTGGCAAGGGCTATGCGTTGCCAAGACAGTGAGTTATCAACTGAATCTCTCACATCTAAATCGGACTCCGTATCCGACAAACAAAAAAAGCATTGCTTCGGCTGCCACCAAAACAATGCCCAAAGCATAGAATTAACAAGTAGTATATTTATTAATCTTAAAACTTTGTCTTATGGGAACTACAAATGTATGGAAGCTGTGGCTTAAAAGCAACAGCTTAGCCGATAATTCTTTAATCGGCGAAATATCGACTAATGCCAAGACCCTCAAAACGGAGGACATAGCCCGCCGCATCAGCAAATCGGGATGCGACATAAAATACAATACGATTCTATGGGTGCTCAACCAGAGCGACACCGAAATAATCAACGCCATAGCCGAAGGCAAGAGCGTGCAGACCGGCCTGGGCAGCTTTGCGCCCGCCGTGCGAGGCACGTTTGCCAATGCCAACACCACGTTCAGCGAGGCCGAAGGCAAGCTACGCGTCAACTACACGCAGTCCGACACCGTGCGCGACATGCTTTCGGAGACCGGCGTCGAGATTCTCGGCGTCAAAGGGGCACGTGCCTACATCAGTGCCGTGCAGGACGACTACACCTGCGCCCAGGACGGCACCCTGAGTGCTGGACGCAGCGCAACGGTGCGCGGACGCTGCATCAAGATCGAGGGCACCGACCCCTCGGTGGGCATCAGCCTGACCGACGCCAACGGCAACACCACGCGGTGCAGCAGCCCCTTGGCCCACAACATGCCATCGGAAGTGCGCTTCACCCTGCCCGACTCTGTGGCCAAGGGCAATTATACTCTTAGCATTTGCACGCAATACTCTGGCAACAAGTCGCTGCTAAAGACGCCGCGCAAACTTGACCTTAATGTAACGATTGTCTGACATCACGCTGCGCTGCAGAGCAGCACAAGGCAAGCCCGGACCGCAAGGCCCGGGCATTTTTTT
>CALYZD010000027.1 GCA_945607565.1 uncultured Bacteroidales bacterium
ACAGGCCGGCGCAAGTCCAACGGCCAGACATGGTTCGCCATAGGCACGCCATCGGTCCCGCTCCACAAGGCCATGCGCGTGGCCCTGCCCGTGCCCGACTCGCTGGCGCACATGGGCCGCCGGCTCTTTGCCGCCACCATCGACAGCCGGGGCAAGGCCGCCTACGTGGGCGGACGCCTCGACGCCGACGGACGCCTGGCCTTCGAGACCAAGGCCATGGGCACCTTTGTGGTGAGCGCCGACACCGCCGCGCCGCGCATCAGCCTGCGCACGCCCGTCGCAGCGCCGCTCAGCACGCAAGGCACGCTCAGCATCCGCATCGACGACGACATGAGCGGCATAGCCACCTACGCCTGCACCATCGACGGCCGCTGGCAGCTCTTCGACTACGACTACAAGACGCGACTGCTCACCGGCCGCCTCGCCGACTTCGGCCTTGCCAAGGGCGCGCACACGCTCGTGGTCAGCGCAACCGACAATTGCGGCAACGCGGCGTCGGCCACCTACCGCTTCGAGCTCTGAACGGCGGCGGCGCGACTGATACCCGATTGAGCATCATTCGAAAACCATTCAACAAACAAGTGAGGCATTCCGAAGCCAGACAAGCTCCGAAATGCCTCACGCGTGTTTTTTGGGTCGACCTCTGCGGGCGTCAGGGCTGCGGGGCGCTGTCGTAGACCGTCTGCAGGGTGTAGTCGGCCGAGGTGGTGTAGAAGCCGCGCGTCATGACGGCCACGACCTCCTCGGCATTGTTGAGCCACGCGCCGGTGGCGTGGTTGAACAGGCCCGAGCACTCCTTGCCGGCGCCGGCCGAGCCGTTGTCCCAGTAGACGGGCGACAGCTGATAGTCGGCGGCTGCCTTGCAGAGGTATTCGAGATAGTATTTGCGGAAAGCCTCGTCGGTGGTGGTGGCGCGGTGCACGCATCCGACCTCGCCGAGATAGACCGGAATGCCGGCGTCGACGAATTTGGCCTTGAGCTTGCCGAAGACGTCGCGCATATAGGCCTCGTCGCCGTAGCCTGCCTTGGTGCCCGAGGCTGCGGTGTGGCCCCACTGGCTGTATACGCAGTTGAGTGTGTATTCGTAGGGGTCGTAGTAGTGGACGGCCACCAGCAGGCGGTGTGCCACCACGTCGGTGGGTAGCTCAAAGTGGTTGAGCGTCAGGTCGGGATTGGTGCAGTAGCCGGGCACGCAGAGGTGGCGCGACAGGTTGTTGCCGCCGGTGGCGCGCACGGCGTCGACGAAGGCCTGGTTCCAGCCGTTGAGCACCGCATATTGCTTGCCGCCGTCGTTGCGGTTGCTGCCCCAGCCCCATCCGCCGTCGTGAATCTCGTTGACCGACTCGAAGAGCAGGAAGCTGCCCTTGTCGGCAAAGCGGTTGGCAATCTGCGTCCACATGGCCGTGAGCTGTGCGGTGACGGTGGCGTTGACCGCCTCGTCGGTGGCTGCCTGCTTGATGTTGAGCCAGTATTTGCTGTCGGCGCCGTCGTGGTGAATGTTGATGATGACGTTGAGGCCGGCAGCCTCGGCCATGCCCACCACTTCGGCAATGCGGTCGAGCCAGGCGGAGTCGATGGTGTAGTCGGGGGCGTCGCCCACATGGCCGAGCCACGTGATGGGGATGCGCACCGTCTTGAACCCGGCGGCGCGCACGGCCTCGAAGGTGGCGGCGGTGACTGCGCCGTTGCCCCACGACGTCTCGGACGACACGGTGCCGTTGTGGGCGTCGAACTGGTTGCCGAGGTTCCAGCCCAGGCCCAGGCTGGCCACCACTTCGGCCGGCGTGTTGCCCAGGCCGTCGGTCGGGACGTCAGATGAATTGTAGGCCTCCTGCGTCACGGCAAGGGTGGCCGAGGCGTTGCCGCAGCTGAAGACCACGCTGCCGGAGCGCTCGACCGTCGTGTAGTTGGCCGACACGGCCACCGTGGCCACGCCGTCGGCAAGGCTCTGCACCCTGATCCATGTGGCGGTCGACTCGCAGGTCACCTCGCCGTTGGCCGTCACGGCAACGCTGGCGGTGGTGCCGGCCTGCGGGCAGGCGAGCGTGGCGGGGTCGATGCTGATGGCGTCGGCCTTGGTCTGCGTCACGGTCACCACGTCCGAGAAGCCCTTGCCGGCCACGGCTATGGTGGTGGTGCGGTCGTCGGCATCGGCATTGTCCTGCACGGTCACGGCGTAGCGCGCTATGATGCTGCCGCCGTTGAGGTTGGAGTTCTGTTGCGAGGTCAGCTCCACCGTACACCACTCGTCGGCCGGCGTCAGCGTCATCTCGATGTTGGTGTTGATGACCAGCTCTTTGGTCTCGGCCTTGTTGCCGAATATTATCTTCTTGGGCGATATGCCCACGCTGGCCTCCACGCTGTCGTCGTCGGAGCAGGACTGGAAGCCTGCGAAAGCGGCCATGCCCAGTGCGAGGGCGGCCAGTGCTTGTCGTGCTATGTTCATTTCTTTTGCTTTGATAATGGTGTTTCTTCTTTTTTTTTTTATTCCGGTGGAAAAATCCGCCCGGCCGTCCTTTTACGTCACGGCGCGGCCAATGTTCGGGCCTGATGCGCGCGTCAGAACGGATAGACGCCCTCGGACGCTCCCAGCATGATGCCGTCGATGGCGTAGGCGCACTTGGCGGTGCCGGTCTTGCGGTCAATGTCGCCGCCGGTTTCCCAGTAGCAGGGCACGCAGCCGTTGTTCTTGGCCTCGCGCGTCACCACCTGGTTGAAGTAGGCCCGCGAGCGGTTGTGCAGCTCGGCGTCGAACTCCTCGGTGGTGTCGCTGCGGCCGGCGGCGGTCTGGATGCGCGCGGCATATTCGCCTAATATCACCGGATAGCCCTTGTCGACGAACTTGCTTTTCATCTTGCCAAACTGGTCTGACACCCACGATTCCTCGCCCCACGTGGCATTGTGAGCCGAGCCTTCCTTGTGGTTGCCCTCGCCCCAATACCAGAACACCTTGCCCCACGAGGCGTCGGTCTCCATCAGCGCAAACGGATAGGGCTCGTAGTAGTGCACCTCCACCATCAGGCGCCCAGCCTCGGCGTCGGTGGGCAGAGTGTTCATCATGTCGTAGGTGTTGCTGATGTCGGTGCCCAGGCCCTGCACCACAAGGCAGCGCTTGGCGTTGTTGCCTCCGGTGGCGCGCACGGCGTCCACAAACGTCTGCTCGTAGGCCACAAGGCGTGCCACGGCCTCGGCGTCCCACTTCTTGCCGCCCGACGACGTCTCGTTCACGCCGGGCTCGTTGCAGCCGGCAAACAGGAGGTGCTCGTCGCGGTCGGCGAAGTTGGCGGCAATCTGCGTCCACAGTGCGCGCTGCTCGGCCGTGATGGCCTCTTGCTTCGACGCGTCAAAGATGTTGTCTTCGAGCCAGCCGCCGTCCCAGTGTGCGTTCAGGATGACGTACATGCCATGGTCGATGCACATGTCGACCACCTCGGTCACGCGTGCCATCCATGCGGCGTCGATGGTGTAGGCCGATGCGTCGGAGAGGTGCGAGTGCCATGCGCAGGGTATGCGGACGGCGTTGAAGCCCAGCGTGCGCAGGCCGGCAATGTAGTCGGCGCTGATCTGCGGATTGCCCCACGAGGTCTCGCCGCCGGGCGCTTCGAGCGTGTTGCCTATGTTGACGCAAGCCACAATCTTAGCCGCTAACTCCTTGGCCGTGCTCATGGTGCCGGCCTCGGCGTGCTGGGCCGCCTCCTGAGCGATGCCGAACGAGAGGCTGGCCACGCCGTTGGTCAGCGTGGCGGTGGCCGTGCGCTCCGAGGCCACATAGTTGGCGGCCACGGTCAGGCTGTAGGTGTAGACGTCGGCTTCGGCGCGGGGTGCGTCGGCCGTCACCCACGTGGCGTCGAGCGCGAGCCGGGGCTCGGCGTTGGCCCTGACGCTGAAGGCCACGGTGCCTCCGGCGGCGCCCACGCTGATGCTCTCGAGCGGCGTGCCCACAAACTGCAGCGTGTTGCCGGCGGCCTGCTCCACGCTGATGGTGCCCTCAAAGCCGTCCGAAGCCGTCACCGCTATCTCGGCCCGGCGGACGTCGGCCGTGGTGTTGGCCGTGCAGCTCACCGTGAAGGGCCGCACCTGCTCCGACTCGGTCTGCAGCCGGGTCAGCGTCAGCCAGTCGGCGTCGGTGGTCATCTCCACGACGGCCGAGCTCTGGACGGATATCTTGCGCTCGGCGGCTTCGGCGCCGAAACTGAGTTCGCGAAACGATTCGGGAATGGATGTCGGCACGGTCGTGCCCTTGTCGTCGTCGCTGCACGAGATGAGCGACAGTGGCATCAGCATCATGGCCAGGGTCTGAGCGATGCACGTCAGTTTTGTTTTAGTGTTCATATTGCAATGCTGTTTTTGTTTGCGTTTTCAGCAGGCTCCGCAGCCGGAGCGATGCAAATGTAGGCAATGCGCCATGCGTGGCGCGTCTGCTATGTTTCGCAAAGTGTTACGAAATGTTATGACACGCGCAGGATGCCGCGTTGGGCAACATGGCGGCCGGCCCACAACGAAGAAGAGAGCCCGCACTGCTGCGCGAGCCCCCTCCCACTTATTTAACCGAATATTAAAGATTGCCTGTGCGAGTGTCGCTTACCATGCCGGCTCGGTGAAGAGGCTGTTCATGGTGAAGCTGATTTCCATCGACTGCGAGAACGCGAGCGACTCCATCACATCGCCGTTGGCCGTGCCGAAGGCGCAGTTGCCCTTGGTGGCGCCGTAGCAGTTCCAGAGCTCGTAGCGATAGTTGCCGCTGTCTTCCGAGTTGATGATTTTCGAAGCGTCGTAGCCGGTCTGCTCCACGCCGTCGAGCCTGATGCCGTTGAAGGTCACGGACGGCTGCTTGAACGGAAACCCGTCGATCTGGAAGTACGTCATGATGGAACCGGCCGCGTGGGCGTCGCTCTCGTACTTGAAGTTGAGCGTGGTCGGGTCAATCCGGTAGCGGTTGTTCTCGTAAATCACGTTCACGACCTGGCCGGCGTTGTAGCCCCACGTGCCGCCCCAGCCCGGGTTGATGGTGACGAGGTTGACCGGATAGCTCAGCGACGTCATTTCCTTCTTGACCGTGAAGGTCACCTCGAAGGTGGAGTTGAACGCCAGAGCCGTTTCCTTGTTCACCTCGCCGCCGCCGCTGCGGAACGGAGAGTCGGCCACGGCATCCCATTTCTCAGTGTGCCCGCAGCCCCAGATGTTGAACAGCTCGACACGATATTTGCCGTATCCTTCGAGGTCGCCATAGAAGAACTTGCTGGCGTCGTAGAGAACCTGGCTGCCATCGGCCTTGATTTCGTCGATGGTGACGATGGCGTTGGGATATGCGGCCGCAAAGCCCTCGATGTCGAGCACATAGACGATGCCGCCGCTGCGCGGATTGTCGGTCTTGAAGGTCAGCGTGTACTTGCCGTCGATGGCCGACGGGTCGCCCGGAATCTTGAGGGTGGCCGATGCCCAATTGTCGTCGTTACCGTCGTAGCAGGTCAGCTTGGCGGTGTAGCCGTATTTGTAGAGCGCCGTCACGTAGTTGAACGAGAGCGCCTGATTGTCGCCGGAGCGATAGCCGACCATCTGCATCGACTTTTCGGTGAGCGAAAGGATGCGCACATTGGTGGCGGGCTCTTCGGCCAGGCCGCCGTTGTAGCTCGACGGATAGAGCGCCGCCACGCCTTCGCCCGAGAACGAGATGGTCTTGTTCTCCTCGTCGACGGTGAATGTGCCCTTGCTGACGTATTCCATGTCGTCGACATATCTGGTGACGATGACGCTGTCGACGTCGCCCTTGCCCTTGAAGAACTTCATCGAGCCGCGGCAGTTTCTGGCGTCGCCGCCCACGGTCCACGAGTTGCCTGCAAAGTCGGCTTCCCACGCCCACGAGTTGCCCACGATGGGCTCGTTGTTGGTCACGGTTGCCCAGCTGTCGTCGCTGCCATAGAAATAGACGGGGCCCGGGAACACTTCGTATTCGCCGTCTTCGGTCAGGTCAATTTCCCATGTGTTGTAGAGCCATTCCTTCTTGAAGGGCACGTTCTTGGCCACGGTCACGGGGCGCACCGACAGCGACACGAAGCGGGGCGAGGTGCCCTTGTCGTTGTTGGACGAGCCGAAGTTGTAGCACACGGCAAACGAGCTGTTGCTCGGGTTGACCGAGCCGGTCATGTAGTGGCCCTGCTCGCCGCAGTCGGCCACGGTGGAGCCGGTGCGCTTGCCGGCGGCCGGCATGAAGAGCGTGTTGCCGTTGGGTCCGGTGAACTCGATGCCGGCCACGCCGTCCTTTTCGGTCCAGACGTGCTTGCAGGCAAAGAGCTCGGCATATTCGTCGGCCGTCGGGATGGTGGCCTTGCCGTAGGTGACGTTGACCACGTCGTTGGCGGTGCGGTAGATGTTGTCGCAGACGGGATAGTCGTCGAGCGAGGTCGACGAGCTGAGGCCGTCGAGTGCGCCGAAGGCGAAGTATCCGCCCAGCTCCGTCTCGCTGCCGGCGCCGAGGTTGTAGCGGCACCACTTGGTCGACAGGCCGAGGTCCACGAAGTCGTTGTCGATGTCGAGCTGATGGTCGGCGGTGGTGAACTGCTTGACGTCACCGTAGACCGTGCCGGCGCCCACGTTGAGGAAGGCGGCATAGTAGTAGGTGTGGTTGGGCAGCAGGCCGGCCTGCTCTATGGCGAACGACGATGCGAGGCTTGCGGCCTCCACCTCGACGCCGGCGCGCACTGCCTCGGCCTCGGGAGCCGTGGCAATGACGATGCCGCAGGTGGCGTCGGCCGGAGCGTCGCTAAGCGAGCCGCCCAGCGTGGCCCCGAAGGCCGTCACCTGAGCCGCGTCGACCGTCACGGCGCGCGCGTCGGTGGTCACGAGGCTCTTGACCTCGCCCTTGTAGGTCACGGTCTTCTGCAGCGTGACGTAGAGCTGATAGTAGATGGTGCGGTTGGTCGTCAGGTTCGAGAGCTGGGCCGTCACGTCGGAGCCGTCGAGCGAGCCCGCCACCTTTTCGGTCAGCGCCTGCTCCGACGAGCCGTAGTAGAAGCCGACCTCGTAGGCCGCAGAGCTTTGCGATTCGAGTCCTTCGACCGTGCCGTGGAGCATGGCCGAGTTGGCCGTCACGTCGCTCGAACCGGTCACGTACGACTTGACGAGCTGGCCTTTGGCAATCGAATAGTCGTCGTCGTCATCGCACGAGGCCGACAGCAGCCCCACTGCGAGCGACATTATCCCCAATAATATTTTAGTCTTCATAGGAAATTACTTGCGTTAAATTATTCTAATGTTATCGAGTCGATGGTGATGGTGAATGCCGTGCCGGCGTTCGACGGGTCGAGCAGATAGCTCTTGCCCTCGCCCGGATCGTCCTTCTGCGAGTGGTCCACATACGAGTCGCCGAGCGCGTCGGACGAGAGCTGCGTGCCCACGCCGAGCATGTCTATCACAAACACTTCGGAGAACGACGAGAGGTCGAGCTTGGTGGTACCGTCGCTGTTGTAGGTCACTTTGTAGGTGCCGTCGCCGGTGATGCTGGCGTTTCCGCAGTATGTGCTCGAGCCGTCAAATGCCCAGTCGAGGCCGGTGCCGATGGTGGCCACGCACGGATTGTTGAGCTTGCCGATGCCCGAGACGGTGAACGTGATGACCATCTGCTTCTTGAACTTGAGCTTTTCGGGCGTGAAGGGCGGATTGTCCTTGGAGCCGGAGCCGTACGCGTTGTAGAGCTCGATGCGCAGGTTGCCCTTGCCCTCGATGTCGCCGTAGAGCAGCGCCGAGTTGTCCACAATCAGATTGGTGGGGCCGGTCGCTCCGCCGCCAATCGACTTCTGCACAAGTTCGACGTAGAGATACTGGTTGACCGCTCCGGTGGCGTCGGTGCCGTCGGGAATGGCGAAGTAGAACGAGTTGTTCTTGTTGTCGGCCTTGATGACGTAGACTTCGGAGGTCTCCATCAGGACGGTGCGCACGCTGCTCTCGGCCTTCAGGAAGGTGATGGGCTGGCTGAACGTCAGCTTGTTGCCCGAGATGGCGAACGTGCCGGTGATGCCGGCGTTTTCGTCGGTGAAGGTCAGCTTGCCGTCGGAGCTTTTCTCCAGAATCAGTGCGAAGTCAGAAACGTCCGAGCCGGGAGTGGGAGCCCATGTGCCGTTGTATCCGCCCGAGAAGTCGTTGCTTTCCCATGCGGCCGAGCCGCCGTTCCACCACATCCAGTTGTAGGGCACGTCCTCGTTCATCAGATAGGTGACGGCCGATGCCAGATAGGTGGCGTCGTCGCCCACGATGGTGAAGAGGCTGGTCTCGAGGTCGCTGACTTCGATGTCGACCACGGGCTGCGATTCGGCCGGAGCCTCGGAGCTCACGAGCAGCGAGGGGTCGTTGTAGGCCTCAAGGCTGATGAAGTTGAACACCAGGCGGCAGGCGTCTTCGCCCGAGAGGGCAGCGTCGCGCAGGGCGGCAATCTGCAGCGTGTGCTCGGTGAGCGAGTAGATGCGCAGGTCGCTCGACCACGAGATGACCACGCCGTCGTACGAAGGAAGGTGGAGCATCTTCGCGTTGGTGAAGTCGATGGTGTAGTTGTCGGTGTCAATCTGGAACGTGCCCGACGACGAGCCGTTGCCCGTGTCCTCCACGATGGCGTGCGCGCCGTTCTTGAGGTCGAAGGTCATGGTGCCGAAGTCGTAGGGGGCCGAGTTCCATGCGTCGCCCGTCATCCACGTGTTGTCGGACCATCCGGCCTGCCAGTTCCACGAGTCGGTGCCCAGGGCGTCGTAGGAGCCCGAGACGTTGCCGTACCAGTCGTCGGTGCCGTAGAAATAGAGCGGTCCAGAGAAGTATTTCGACACGCCGTCCTTGTCGAGGTCGAGCACCCAGGTCTTGGACTTGCCCGAGCCGCCGGTCAGCAGCGTCCAGGCCTCGTGGGTGAGCAGGTCGCCGTTGATGTTGTCGATGTGGAAGCGGATGGTGTCGGAGCGGACGTATCCGCCGGGCGTTATCAGTCCGAAGAAGACCGTGTAGTCGCCGTCGAACGGGATGTTGATGGTGACGTCGCGCTGCTGCTTGTAGCCGAATCCGGCGTCCGAGAGGTCCCAGCAGACGGTCATGTCCTTGCCGATGATGTCGAGCGTGCGGAAACTGACGGCGTTGGTTTTCTGGTCGATGGTGTAGTCGAACGCGATGCCCTCGGCGAGGTCGTCGGGTGTGAGCGACTTGGCTCCGAGGCTGTATTCGTCCGGCTGGCAGGCCGACAGTGCGAAGAGTGCGGCTGCCATCAGGTTTATATATTTCAGTTTCATCTTTCTTGATCTGTTAATGTGTTCGATTGAATCTGTGTGAATGTGCCGGGCTTACCAGCCTGCGTTCTGCGTCAGGACGTTGCCCGAGAGCGTGATCTCGGAGTTGGGTATCTGCATCAGACCCTTCTTGGAGGTGAAGTCGGCCACGTCGAACGTGGTGGTGGCCTTGACGCCGCCGTTGTAGACGCTGACGCCGTCCTGCATCTCGGCTATCTGCTGTGCGGCGTAGGAGCCGTCCTTGCCGTAGCGCAGCAGGTCCCAGTAGCGGATGCCTTCGAACGCGAGTTCGCGTGCGCGTTCGTCGCGGAGCGCGTCTTCGGAATATCCGACGGCGGGCAGGCCCACGCGTGCGCGGACGCGGTTGATGCCGGTGGCGTCGGCGTTAAGCTCGGAGTGCATCAGCAGCACGTCGGCGAAGCGGATGACGGTGTAGTCGATGTAGTAGGTGATGTTGGTGTGCTGCTCGCCCAGCTGGAAGCCCACCGATTCGCGCGTGCCGTCGGCGAAGCAGAGCGGCGCGTATTTGCGGATGGCGTAGCCGGTGTATTCGTAGCTGTCTATCAGACACTTGTCGAAGTCGGCCTGCGATTCGAAGCCGGTGGCCGCAAAGTCGACCACGCACGATGCCATGCGGGGGTCGCCGCCATAGCGGGTCACGAAGCGCGAGTTGGGCACGCAGATGCCCCAGCCGCTGGCGATGGGCGCCTTGCACACGTTGCGGGTGCCGAGGAAGACCTGGAAGGTGTTGCCGTCGCCGTTGCCGTTGTAGTCGTGGGTGGTGTTGAACTTGAGGTTGAGCACGAACTCCTTGGAGATGCCGTTCTGCCCTGCCTGCCATGCGCCGTTGTTGTAGTGCTTGCCGGCGTAGGTGGTGTTCCAGTTGTAGCTGTCGGCGGCGGGCTCGGTGCAGGCGGGCATCCAGAGGTCGGCGTAGTTGGCTTCGAGGTCGTAGCCGCCGTTCTCGACCACATCGTTGATGGCGGCCACGGCTTCGGCCTTGGTGCACGAGGGGTGCTCGGCGCCGTAGTAGCCGGTGTAGAACAGATAGGCGCGTGCCAGCAGGGCTTCGGCGGCGTATTTGGACATTCGGCCGTCGTTCTCGTCGAGGTTGGAGCCGTTGTAGGCCGACGCCGGTATGTTGGCGATGGCGTATTTGAGGTCGTCGAAGATGACCGTGTAGACCTCCGAAGCGGCCGCGCGCGGCAGGTTGTCGCTGGTGGGCGCGGTCAGCAGGGGCACGTCGCCGAAGAGGCGCACGAGGTCGAAGTAGAGCAGTGCGCGGATGGCGCGGCACTCGCCCGTGATGCGTCCGGCGGCCACGGTGTCAGTCCCCCAGTCGATGTTGGGCGCATTGGCTATCAGTGAGTTGCACCGGTAAATGCCTTTGTAGTAGTTGGTCCAGTCGGTGGCAAAGAGGTTGACGTAGGACGGTTCCCACGACATGGTGAAGTCGTCGATGATGTTGTAGTTGCGTGCGTCGCCCACGCCGGCACCGGCAAAGCATTCGTCGGCAGCGATCTCGGCCGCCATGTAGATGCCCACGCCCTCGTCGGAGATGGTGCGCTGCCAGCCGTCGTAGCACCCGATGAGAGCCATCTCGGCCGTGGCTGTGTTGCTGTAGGCCGTTTCGCTGTTCATGGTAGTCTTGGACGAGGTCTCGAAAAAGTCGTCGGAACAAGCCACCGCAGACAGTGCGAGAGCGGCCACTGCGCTCATATATATAGCTTTCTGTTTCATACTGAAATCCTCCTTGAATTAAAATTTGAGATTAAGACCGACAAGGTATGTGCGCGGGTGCGGATAGTATCCCATGTCGACGCCCGAAACCCACGTCTGCGAGCTGTTGCCGTCGGTGCCGTTGTAGGAGCCGATTTCGGGGTCCATACCGTCGTATTTGGTGAATGTGGCCACGTTCTGCACCTGAACGTAGAGTCGGCACTGGCTCAGATACTTCCAGCCGATGAGCGGACTGAAGTCGTAGCCCAGCGTGATGTTCTGGATGCGGAAGTAGTCGCCGTCCTGCATGTAGAGGTCCGAGAAGCTCCAGTTGCCGTTGTTGGAGGCCAGCACGCGCGGAATCTCGTTGCTGGTGCCTTCGCCGGTCCAGCGGTTGAGGATGCGCTTGGTGTAGTTGGCCTGCGACGATGTCGGCGAGCGGTATGACTGCACTATGTCGAAGCCGAATGCGCCTGCGCCCACTGCGCTGAGGTCGAAGCCCTTGTAGGTGACGTTGAGGTTGACGCCGAAGGTGTAGTCGGGTATGCCGCAGCCGAGGTCCACCTTGTCGTCGTCGCCGATGGCGCCGTCGTGGTTGACGTCAACGAAGCGGACGTCGCCGGGTGCCACCGAGGGCTGGAGCACGCCGTTGCCTGCCGCAATCCAGTCGTTGATTTCCTGCTGGTTCTGGAAGATGCCGGCGGTCTTGTAGCCCCAGAAGTAGCCAATCTTGTGGCCGTTCTCGGCGCGGTAGTATTCGGGAGCGTTGTCGTAGATCTGGTTCTCGTCGCCGTGGATGATGCCGTCTTTGGTCGGGATGGCGCCCACCTCGTTCTTGTTGTAGGCGAAGTTGACGCCCATGTTGAACTTGAGGCCCTTGACAATCTCGTCGGCATAGTTGAGCGCCACTTCGACGCCGGTGTTCTTGACGTCGCCGCCGTTGATGTAGGGCGCGCCGGTGCCCGATGTGGCAAGAATCGGTGCCTCCACCAGCCAGTCTTTGGTCTTCTTCTGATACCAGTCGAAGTTCAGGCCCACGCGGCCGCCTATGAAGCGTGCGTCGAGGCCGATGTTGAGCTGCTCGGAGGTCTCCCACTGCACGTCCTCGTTGGCCAGACGCTCGGTGTAGGAGCCGGTCACCCAGCCTTCCTGACCGCCGGTGGCGCCGAAGTTATAGTTGGTCATCGAGGTGGTGACGGGCGCCAGATACTGATAGCAGTTGATGTTGGCGTTGCCCACCTGTCCCCAGCTGGCGCGTATTTTGAGGAAGTCCACGAACGAGCGTGTGGACGCCATGAAGTCTTCTTCGGAGATGGTCCAGCCGGCCGACACCGAGGGGAAGTATCCGAAGCGGTTGCTGCTCGAGAACTTGGAGCTGCCGTCGGCGCGGAAGGTGGCGTTGAGCATGTAGCGTTCGCGATAGTTGTAGCCCAGACGGCCGAAGTAGCTTGCGCCGCGCGTCGAGTCGTAGGGGCTGCCGCCGACGCTCTTGTTGTCGGTGCCCTCGGTGTTGTCGAGGTAGGCGTGCTCCCAGTCGTCGAAGCCGGTGATGAGGCCGGTGTTGCTGCCGTTGATGCCCGAGCCGTCATATTTCGACATCTCGATGCCGGCCAGCACGCTGATGGCATGGTCTTCGGCCACGCTGAAGTCGTAGGCTGCCGTGTTGGTCCAGGTCTGGCTCATGCCGTGTCCCTGCGACTGGCTGACCTTGGTGACGGTGTTGGACGATGTGGCGGTGAACTGATAGGGCGGCGTGAACGAGCGGTATTCGCTGGCGCCGTAGCTGATGCCGTAGACCGTCTTGAGGCGCAGGCCTTTGATGAGTTCGAGCTCGGCATAGATGTTGGCGTCGATGGAGGCGTTCTTGGTGCGGTTGTAGCGTCCCACCATCATCGAGCCGTAGGGGTTGCCGTCGTTGACGTTCCACTCCGAGTTGGCCGAGTTGTAGAAGTCGCCGTTCTCGTCGTAGACCGGGATGAGCGGCGATGTGATGAATGCGCCGCGCAGATTGTTGTTCCAGATGTTGCCGGTGTTCATGCCGCGCTGCTCTTTCCACACAAAGCTGACGTGCTCGCCCACGGTCAGGTGGTCGTCGTAGAGCTTGTGCTCGGAGTTGATGCGGAAGTTGTAGCGGTCGTAGTTCGACACGTCCGAGCCGCCCACAATGCCTTCCTGGCCGGTGTAGCCTATCGACATGGCGTAGGTCGATGTCTTGGAGCCGCCGGTGATCGAGAGGTTGTGGCTCTGCATGGCCGAGTTGTCTTCGAACATCTGGTCAATCCAGTCGGTGTCGTATTTGGGCGTGCCGTCTTCGTTGAAGAGCGTGGTCATCGACTTCCAGTCAATCAGGCCGCTGCCCGAGTTGAGGTTGGCCTCGTCCATAATCGTCATGTACTCGCGTGCGTTGAGCATCTCAATCTGACGCGCAACCTGCTGGATGCCATAATATCCGTCGTAGGACACCACGGCCTTGCCCTCCTTGCCGCTCTTGGTGGTCACCAGCACCACGCCGTTGGCGGCCTGCGCGCCGTAGATGGCGGCCGAGGCGGCGTCCTTGAGCACGTCGATGCTCTCGATGTCGGCCGGGTTGAGTGTCGAGATGTCGCCGCCCACGCCGTCAATCAGATAGAGCGGCTGGCTGTTGCCCACCGTGCCGAGGCCGCGGATGCTGACCGACATGCTCGAGCCCGGCTGGCCCGACGTCGAAGTGATCTGCACGCCCGGTGTCTGGCCCTGCATGGCCTGCAGCGGGTTGGTGGTGTTGAGTTTCTGGATGTCGTCGCCCTTGACCTGGACGGTGGCGCCGGTCACGAGTTTCTTCTTCTGGACGCCATAGCCGACCACCACCACCTCGTCGAGGTCCGACGACTCTTCTTCGAGCGTCACGTTGATGACAGACTGTCCCTCGAAGGAAATCTCCTGCGCGTTGAAACCGATGAACGAGAACACTATCACGCTGCCCTTGTCGGCATTGAGCTGATACTGTCCGTCGACATTTGTAATGGTGCCGTTGGTCGTCCCTTTGACAATGACATTGACGCCCGGTAGGGGCAGATTGTCTGATGAAGACACTACGGTACCCGTCACTTTCTGGTGACCGTCTTGCGCCACGGCCGGCGTCAGCGCAGCCGACAGCAAGACAGACAGGCACAGCAGCAACCTCAGCGGAAGGTTGGGCAGGCCTGCCCTGGCTTGTTTTTCAAACATCATAGATTTCATAATTTTTGATTCGACAAATAAATTTTGATTTGATTGGGCAAACGTATGGCCTTTTTAACATTAATTGGTTAAATTGCGTGAAGTCTTAGTGTGCCGTTCGATAATCGGCACGTGGCGGGTGTTTTGCAAATATGGCTCATTTGTTAACGATAGCGTTACACAACACTTGCAACCGATTTATAATCAGACACATTTTACAAAGTGTAGACTTCACAGCAACGAAACGCCCGTCCGGACACTAAGTGCGGGCGGGCGTTTGTTAAAAAATGTGCGTTAAAAGATGATAACAGCGAGCGGGCGTCGCCTCAGTAGTCGCGCAGGCGGAAGTCGGCGGCGGGCAGCTCCATGGCGCGCGCCACGTCGAAGGCGGTGAACGGGATGGGCCCCGTGGCCAGCTCGGGCGCGTTGAAGCTCTTGAGCGTCTCGTCGTGCAGGTCGGGGTCGTCCTGCGGCATCACGAACGGCCGCGCGGCCCGTCCGGCGCTGTCGACGTGGCAGAAATAGGGCTTGCCGTAGAGGCCGTCGGCGCGCTTGGACGCAAAGACGAACCAGCGGCTGTTGCTGCTCCAGCTGTGGTAGGTGTCGCTCCGCGCGCTGTTGACGGCGGCCAGCGTGTCCACACGGCCCGTGGCCAGGTCGAGCATCTGGAGGTCGGCCGCGGTGTGCCAGATGGGGAACGTGCCGTAGCGCGCCACGGTGAAGAGCAGCCGGCGCCCGTCGGGGCTGACGCGCGGGTGACTGACGCTGTGGAGCCCGGCAATGGGCGCGTTGGCGGCCGAATAGACGGTGACGGCCTCGGTGCCTATCCGCCCGTCGGCCTCCGAAAACGGGACGCGGACTATGTCGTATTGCAGCGAGTCGGGCACCACGCGGCCATCGGCCCTGAGCTGGGCCACGCAGCAGTAGATGTGGCGGCCGTCGGGCGAAAAGACGGGGAACGTTTCGAGGCGGGTGCTGTCGGTCAGCAGCGGCGAGCAGATAATCACATTCTCTTGCAGGTCAGCCACATAGACATCCGACGCATTGTCGTAGACCTCCATGCGCCGGGAGGGCTGCGCGTGATAGGCCGGTATGATGCTGTTGGACGAGAAGACGACGTAGCGCCCCGACGGCGAAAAGGCGAAATAGACGCTGCCCGAAATCAGCCCTTCGGCATTGATATTGAGCTTGCTGAGGCGGCCGTCGCGGTTCAGGATGGCGCCGCCGCCGCTGCCCCGCACATACATCATCGAGAGGTCGGGACGCTGCGAGGCGGGCGTGTGGCAGTTCATGCAGCGGTTGCCCAGCAGCGCGTGGTGCGCCAGAGTCTTTTCGGTGAAGTCTTCGAGGCATCGCTGCCTGATTTCCAGGTGGTTCCACACCTCGTAGTCGGGTTCGATGAGCCGGTAGGTGAGCCACGGGTCGATGGAGTCGGCCGAAACGGTCAGGCCGAAATGGCGGTATTCGGTCCAGCGGCCGGCGTGGCAGGCATAGACGGCCACGTCCATGGTGCGGCCGGCGTTGTCGGCCAGCAGCCGGCGCCAGCGCTCGGGCGCAAAGCGCACCTTGTGGCCGGAGGTCAGCACCTCGCGCCGCCCGTCGATGTCGACCGCCACGTGGTCGCAGTCGGTGCGCAGGCCGAAATTGAGCGGGGCGATGTTGACGGGCACGGTGACGCCCGCATAGTCGGGATAGATGGGCGGCAGGGCGTCGGCCGGCACGGCGTCGCGGACGTCGGGCGTGCACGAGGCGAGCGTCAGCGCAAGCCCCAGGGCGATGGCGCTCAGGCGTTTGGCCGCGCGTGGCATGGCAGTGATTATCGGTTTCATTTCCTGATTTTTGATTTGTCGAAATAGTACCAGTAGGTGTCGGAAAAATTCCGATGGCCGCGCTCGCGGCAGTAGGCGTCGAAGCGCCGGCGGATGGCCGGATCGCTCACATAATGAGGCCATTCCGAGGGCGGCGCCTTCTGCACCGACAGCGCAAGGCAGAAGGCCTGCTGATAGAGCTCCGGCAGTTGCCGGCCGCGCCATGCGTCGGCACCGAAGCGCAGATAGTCGGCCACGAACTGCCGCAAATCTTTGGCCATCAGGTCGGTGCAGAGCAGATAGTCGAGCGCGAGGCGATTGTCGGGGTTGGATTGGAGCAGTTCGGTCAGGATGTCGTGCGCACGGTCGGTCTGCCGCAGAGTGTCGATGCGGTTGATCCACTGACGCTTGGCCATGTAGGGCCGCATGGCCGCGCTGTCGGCCCGGAGCAGGCGGTCGGCCCAGCGGCCGGCGACGTGGGTGTGGCCGAGCAGGCGCAGATATTTGCGGGCAGCCAGCGTGTCGCCCGTCACAAGGTTGACCTCGGCCAGACGCCTGACCTTGAAGATGTTGCGATTGCTCCGCGTGAAGACGCTGGACATGATGGCCGCGCGCTCGCAGAAGGTCATGTCGCCCAGAGCCCAGTAGAGCTCGTCCATGCCCCAGATGACGAAGTGCGGCGTCTGCGGCCCGATGCGGCCGAGCGTGCCCAGAAAGGTGGGCATGTGGCGCATGACGGCCTCGGGCAGCTGTCCGCGGCGGGCCATGGCCAGATTGTAGTAAAACAACTGGACGTCAGTGTGATGCGCGTCGGCATCGACCATGCGCACCACGCGGTTGAGGTTGCCGAACTGATATTCGGCCGCGACGCGGAAATTCTTCTCGATTGTCAGGGCGTCGGCCGGGGAGGTGACAAGGTGGCAGGCGCCCGGATAGGCCAGCATCGGCCCGAGCTCCATCAGGTAGCAGCGGCGCGCCATGCCAAGGCAGGCCACGGGCAGGGCGAGCGCAATCAGGCGCAGCGTCATCTGCCGGCGCTCCATCAGTACATCGGCCAGAACAAGCGCCGCAAGCACCATCGCCCCAAAGCCGAACAGCCAGAAACAGAGCGGGATGGCAAGCATCTGCACCGCCGCCGAGAGCGAAGGCCGGCCGCGCCACGGCATGGCGGCGAACAGCGCCAGTCCGCCCGCAAGCGACAGGACCGAACTGAGGCGCGTGGCGTAGTGAAGCGTCAGAACGCTCTCGGCCAGCACGATGAGCGCGGTCAGAGCGTGGAGCCGGCCGGCGCCGAGGCGGCTCAGTGCGGCGCGCGCCGCCAAGGCCACGAGCGCCAGTGCCGCCACCAGAATCAGCGGGCCGGCATAGCGGTAGTAGTAGAACTGCGTCAGGAAGTCGCCCGCGAGGCACGACAGCCATGCCGGCGCCGAAAAATAGGTGGCCACGTAGCTCGGCGTCAGCAGGAAAAGCTGCTCCTGCGCCTGATGGAAAAAGAGCCCCTGGTAGCATCCGACGTAGAACGCAAGGCACGCCGCAAGCCACAAGCCGCAAGCCCACAGCCACGCCCGGTGGCCAAGAATCGATGAAAGTCTGCTTGTCATAAAATACTCATCTGCTGTGAATTACCTCGACAGGCACACGCTCGCCGCCCATTATGCGCCGGCCGGCCGAGCGGTCGTCGAAGTCGACGCGGCGGGCGGTGAAGTCGGGCGTGTTGTAGGAGTCGAACAGTTCGGAATAGTATTTGGCCGGATGCCTCTGCGGCAGCATGAACGGCTTGGTAACGAGGCCGTTGGCGTCGACGGAGGCTATGTAAAGGCGCGTGTAGAGCCCGTCGTCGCGGCGCGAGGTGAAGACGAACCAGCGCGAGTCGGAGCTCCAGTTGTGCCAGCTGTCGGTTTCGGGGCTGTTGGCTGCGTCGAGCGGGCGGGCCTGGCCGGTCTGCAGGTCGAGCAGCCAGTTGTCGGCCTCGCGGTGCCAGATGGGGAAGCATCCGTAGCGGCTCATTGTGAACATGATGTAGCGGCCGTCGTAGGAGGGTCGCGGGTGCGTGGCGCTCATGCCCATGGCACGGGCGTTGAAGATGGTGTCGACCGCAGTGCCGAACGTGCCGGTGGCGGCATCGAAGCCGATGCGGCAGATGTTGTAGCGGATGTCCTGATAGCCGTCGGGGATGGGCCGTGCCTCGGCCGCGCAGAAGTAGAGCGTGGCGCCGTCGGGCGAAAAGACGGGGTAGGTCTCGTAGTGGTCGGCCGTGGCCAGCAGCGGCGAGAGGATGATCTGACGCGTGGCCGGGCGGTATACGAAGACGTCGGAGGCCTGGTCGAAGACCTCAATGCGCTCGGTGCGGATGGCGTGGAAACTCTGGTTGGTGCGGTTGGTCGAGTAGGCGCAGAAGCTGCCCGATGGGTGCCAGTAGGGGTAGACCATGGAGCCGCCGAGCGTGTCGTTGCGGGCGGCCAGCCATTCGTCGCGGCCGTCGTGGCGCACGAAGGTGGCGCCGTGCTCGCCGCGCACGTGGAAGGTGAAGTGGTCGGGATTGGTGCGGGCGGCCGTGTGGCAGTTGACGCAATGACCTGTGGCGCAGGTGTTTTCAATCAGCACATATTCGTCGAACGTCGACAGGCAGCGCTGGTAGATGCCCATCTTGCCGTAGACCTCGTAGCCGGGCGGGATGCGGCGGTAGGTCAGGCCCCAATCGCCTATGGCATCGGCACTTACAATCATGTCGAAGCTGTCGTATTCGGTCCACTGCCCGCCGGCCAGCACCGAGAGCGTGAAGGTGAGGCGGCCGCCGGCGTTGCGGTGCGTCAGCCGGTGCCACTCGGAGGCGTCGAAGTCGATGTCGGTGCCCGATGCCGACATGAAGCCGCCCTTGGAGCCCACCACGTCGACGTGCACGCGGTCGCATGGGCCGCCGGCGAAGTCGAAGTTCATGGGCGCTATGCCGTCGGGGATGGTCACGCCCACGTAGTCGGGATAGATGGGCGGCAGCGTCGAGGCCTTGCGCGCCGAGTGCGGACGCGGGGCGCACGATGCGAGCGCGAGTGCAAATGCGCAGGCCGTCATTACAAGTCGATTCATACGGTTCTCGTTTTTAATCAGTTAGTGTCGGATTCGGCCAGCAGATAGTGCCACGCGTTGGTCGAGAGGGGCGGCCTCTGGAGCGAAGGACTGCGGCGGTCGGCCATGTAGGTGCGGATGAACTCGACCGTGCTGCTGACGTTGGCCGCACTGACGCTGTAGGGCATCGAACTGAGGTCAGAATACTCGCGAAGCCACTGGCCGACAAGCACTTGCTGAAAGGCGCGCGGAATGTGGTCGTAGCCGGCGTATTGGCCCAGAGGATAGTACTGGCCGAACTTTTCGAGGTCGCGCCGCAGCAGCACGTGGCACATCAGATATTCGTAGGCCATGCGGTTGTCCATGTTGCCGGCAAAGAGCAGCCCGAGCATCTGATCCATTTCCGAATCAGAGAAAAGGAAGTCGGTTTTCTGCTGGCGGATGCGGCGCAGGCGGCCGTATTCGGGGTGCGCGTCAATGGCCTGCTCGTTGCCCAGCATAGCGAGGCGCGACTCGGCCCAATCGCTGTAGAACAGCGAGTTGCGGAGCTGCTGCAGATGCTTGCGCGCCACGCCGTAGTTGCCGTTGACAATCTCGCAATCGACGATGCGCTTGGTCAGGCGGGCGCTGAGGCGGAAGTTGGGCACGGCCTGCTGCGCCTCAAACATGTATCGTTCCGAATCGTTCACAAAACCAAGGTAATAGAAGATTTCGGCGGTCGAGACGGGCGAAAGCATGTCGCGGGTGAAGGTCGGCAGGAGGCCCTCGGCGCCGTTCTGGTAGAAGTCGAAAAGGCAGTCGGCCAGCATGCCCTTGCGGCTCAGCGCCAGATTGACGCACGAGACGCTCATGGGCGTGGGGTCGGGCTGGGTCTTGCCTTTGGCCACTATGGCGTCCCAGTTGTGGGTGCGCACGAGGTAGTCGTATTCAATCAGGTCGTGGCGCAGACCACCGTAGAGTACTGACAGCGAGCCACATCCGGCCGCAAACGTCAGCACGGCAAGCAGCGGCATGGCTATGCGTCCGCGCCACTGCGGCAATGCGGCCACAAGCCACGGCATCATGGCCAACAGCATCAGCATCAGGCACATGAATGCGGGCATCCCAACGGGGTAGCGATAGTAGTTGAGGCCCACCACGAGGCGCGCCAGCGGATAGTGCAGCAGCCGGTAGCTCAGCAGCACGGCCGTCGCCACGGCCAGCACGGCCGCCACAGCCGCCATGGGCCGCCGCCGCTTCAGTTCGCCCACGGCCACATAGGCGGCCAGAGCCATCGCCGCCGGGCCCGTCAGCCAGTAGGCCAGCACTATGGCCGCCACGCAGCACGGCATCGGCCAAGGGCCGCGGGCATCGGCCACGCGACGCCAGGCCAGCATCAGCAGCAGGTTCAGGTCGAGTGCCACCACGAAACTGAGCATCACGTTCTCGTCGCTCATGGCGCACCACACCAGCAGCGCGGGCACAAAGCTGAGCGGATACCACACGGCCGCCGCTCCGTGACGCCTGCAGAGCTGCCACACAAGCAGTTGCAGCCCCGTCAGCCACGCGGCCACCAGCATCGCCCCGACCACGTAGACGTAGTTGAACTGCGTGCAGAACTCGGCCACATAGTCGGCCAGGCCGCCCGGCAGAACGATGCGCTCCACAAAATAGCCGGTCGTGAAGACAAAGAGCTGATACTGTTCCTGATAGAGCAGGAGGCTGATGTGCGGAAACACCCAGAACAGCACCGCCGACACTCCGAAAATGGCGGTCAGCAATGCGGGGAGATATTTGGCAAATGCCTGTTGCATAGCATTTTAGTCTGATGGTTGATGATTGCGGATTGGCGTCACTCGGGCTTGGCGAAGCGCGGTGCCAGGAAATCGTGGAGCAGGCCGCTGCCCATGTTGAGGCACAGCTGCCGGCTGCGGGCGCGATAGTCGGCGCGCAGCGAGTCGATGCGGGCGCGGATGGTGGCAGCCGAGTCGGCCGGGCAGCTGCGGAGCATGGCGTTCAGCGGCCGCCAGTCGGCGTTGAGCTTCTCGGTCAGACGCTTCCACACTTGCAGCGAATCGTTCTGGGGCGTGCCGGTGCAGGTGCTCAGCGGGCCGATGGTCACGCTGACTTCGCCGGGCTCGGTGATGACAAGCAGTTCCTGAACGCCCATGCGGTGCCGATAGTCGAGGCGCAGCATGGCCACCATGGGCGTGTCGGTCACAAATTCGAATTTGAGGTCGCGGATAGGAATGGAGTCGACGTGGGCGGCATCTTGCGGGCCCGAGAACGGCACCAAGAAAATCTGCACGCCTTCGAGGCGTTCGAGTTCGACACTGCCGCAGATGCGGCACGTGCCAGCGCTTCGGCTGCCGTCGGAGCATCCGCCCGCAGCAATGGCAGCAAGGGCGCCGAGGCAGAAAAACAGTCGTTTCATAGTCTTCAAGTAGTTCATGATTGATGTTTAAGTCTATGTGATTCAACGTATTGATTTCAGATTGACGGGTGTGCGCCGGCCGCTCTCCACGGCGCGGCGCGTGGCGTCGACGTCGAGGCTGACCTTGGCCGAGATGAAGTCGGGGCAGTTGTAGGCGTCGAACAGCTCGTTGTAGTATTTCCACGGGTTGCGCTGCGGCAGCAGGAAAGGCTTGGTGGCGCGTCCGTGCTCGTCGACCGAGGCTATGAAGAGGCGCGTGTATTTGCCGTCCAACCGCTTGGAGGCGAACACCATCCAGCGGCTATTGGTGCTCCAGTTGGGATAGCTGTCAGTGTGCCGGCTGTTGAGCTCGGGCAGCTCGTGAAGCCGTCCGGTGGCGAGGTCCATCAGCCGGATGTCGGCATCGGGCTGGGCTATCGGGAAATTGCTGCGGCTGCACTGCACGTATGCCAGCCAGCGGCCGTCGTAGGAGGGACGCGCCATCACGTAGCTGCAGTCGTCGCGCGGGCCGCTGAGCAGCGTGTCGGCGTGCGTGGCAAAGCGGCCGGACTCGGCATCGAACCCGATGGCGCACAGGCTGCACTTGACTTTCAGATATTCGGCCGGCACGTTGCACGGCTCGGAGGTGCTGAAGAACAGGCGGCGGCCGTCGGCCGAGAAGGCCGGGAAGATTTCCAGACAGTCGGTCAGCAAAAGGCTGTCGGCCAGCAGAGTGTCGGTCTGCCTGTCGAGCACCACTATGTTGCTGAACTTGTGGTAGACCTCGATGGGCTGCCCCTTGCCCACAAAAAAGCTCTGGTAGACGGCTGCGGCGACATAGGCCACATAGCGACCCTCGGGATGCCAGTAGGCGTAGCTGCCGGCGGCTCGCGTGGCGGGTGTCTTGGTGTCGTACCACACTTGGCAGCCGTCGGTCTGCACCAGCGTGCCCCCACCCTCGCCCCTGACCTGCATGGTGAACTGCTGCGGATTGGCACGGTTGGCCGTGTGGCAGTTGAAGCAGCGGCCGGGCAGCGCGGTCTCGGTCAGCAGTGGCGATTCGTCGAAGTTGTGGAGGCAGCGCTGGTAGATGCCCAAGTCGCCGCCCACCTCGTAGCCCGGCGGAATGCGGCGATAGACAAGCCCATAGTCGTCGAGCGGCTCGGGGCTGACGTGGATGGCAAAGTCGCGGTAGCGCAACCATCGGCCGCCGCGCCGTTCGCACACGCTGACCGTTATGCTTCCGCCCGCGTTCAGGGCTGTCAGGCTGTGCCAGTCGTCGGCGTCGAGCTCCACGTGGGTGCTGCCCTGCGCGTGCAGGCATCCGCCAATGGTGCCGGCAAGCTGCACGTCGATGCACTCGGCGGTGTCGCCCTCAAGGCCAAAGTTGAGCGGCGCAATGCCGGCCGGGATGGTCACGCCCGCATAGTCGGGGAAGATGGGCGGCAGAGCGTCCACCGGGCAAACGTCGGCGGGCCGGGGGCGGCATGATGCGAGCACGGCTGCCACGGCTGCCATCAGAACCATTATCTTTCTGTATGCTTTCATTTTTCACTCCTTTCGGTTTGCGAACGCGACATCTGCCGCCGCGCATAGTCGGCGTATGGCGAGCTGTCGACCCTGCCCTGAGCCCTGATGCAGCGGATGGCATCGGCATAGCCGGCCGGCATGTCGGGGTGGCCGCCGTAGGTCTGCGCCAAGGGCAGATATTGGGCAAAGCCTTGGACGTTGCCGTCGAGCAGCATCTGCGCAAGGAAATAGTCGAGCGCCATGGTGTTCTGCCGATTGTTCAGAAACAGACGGCCCAGCACCTTGTCAATCTCAACATAATCATACAAAAAATTCTCCTTGAAACGCTGCCGGCGCATCCAGCCCCAGCGCGGATGCTCGTCGACGCGGCCGGCGGCAATACAACGCTCGGCATCGCGTGCCCAGGCGGCGTAGAAAAGCGACTTCTTGAGCAGGTCGAGATGCTTCTGAGCCACACGGTAGTCGCCGTTGACAATCAGGCACTCGGCTATGCGCTTTTCGCAACGTCCGCTTTTGCGAGCGTTCAGGATAGATTCCTGAATATCAGAATAATATCTCAGACACGAATTGACCATACCCAAATGGTAGAAGGCCTCGGCCGAGGGCAAATCGGTGGTGTTGTCGCGCACGCAGCGCTGAATCAGGGCATCGCTTCCGCTCTGATAGAACTCGAACTGACGCTCGGCCAGCTGCCGCCGCTGCGCCAATGCCAGATTGACGCACTGCGAGGCAAAGGCGCTGTGCGGCATGTAGCTCTCGGCGCGGCTGATTATCACGTCCCACCGGCCGAGGCGCACCAGCATGTCGGCACGCAACAGCTCGGTCAGTTCGCGCGGAAAACACGCGACCACGCCCACGCACGCCACAGCCAGCACCGCCCCGGCCTGCGTCAGCCGCCCCGGCACGGTGCGCAGCCACGCCGCAAGCCCGGCCGCAGGGCACGGGCAGGCATAGACGAGCACCGCCGTCACGGGTATGGCCACCTGAAGCGCCGGCGTCTGCATGGGCACGCGGTAGTAGTTGATACCCAGCACGATGCTGCGGAGCGGATACTGCCCCAGCACCGTAGCGTGAGCCACAAGCGCGGCCACCATCGGCACGGCAAGCAGCCCCACGCTCCACACCACACTGTGGCAGCGTTGCAGGCAGCGTATCAGCCAGTAGGCCACCGCCACCGGCCCGGCCAGCCAATAGAGCACGAGCAGAGCCAAGGCGTCTGCAAGCACCGAAGCATGGCTCAGAGCCCTTGCCGCAGCAAGAACCATGAGCAACGCCACCGGAAAACTCACAAGCGCATTGGGATCGCCCATGTGAACCATCAGCAAAGCCGGCACCACCAAGGCCGCAACCCTGCGCCGCACGCCGCACATCAGGCCCGTGCCCACAAGCACGGCACTCAGCAGCAACGCGCCTATCCACGGGACGCAAAAAAACTGCACCACCCCCTCCGAAAGCCAGTCGGCCAGTCCGCCCGGCACCGCCAACCGCGCCGCCAAATATTCGGCCGTGAGCAGGAACAACTGGTTCTGCTCGTGATAGTTGAGATATTCGGGATGGAACACGAACCAGAACACGAACACAGCCGCCAAAGCAGCCGCCGCCGCAAGGTTCGAAATAGTATTGTCTGACATCTTCATGGTTGCAAAGATATAAGTCAAAAAGAAGCCCCGCACAAGCCTCGAAAGACTTGCACGGGACCAATTGTCGAAATCAAACTTCCGAATTATTTCTTCTTAAATGCCCACCATGTGGCTTCGCTCCAGCTGCCTGTTCCGGGTGCTGCGTAGATAAGCTGCAACTGGCTGTCGGTAGCCTTCATGATTTCAAAGTCAGTAGGCTTGGCTCCACCACCATTAATCTGGAATGGGAAGAGGATGGAGCCCGGGTCGGTATGGAGTGTTCCGTAAGCCCACTCAGTCAGAGAACCGTCGATAGATGCCTGCGAGGGCTTGCCCATCTGCCAGTTCTGGATTTCAAACTTACCGCTGCGGATTTCCTTGCCGCTGCCGTCATAAGATTTCACCATGCCACTCTTCCAGTCGAAAGTCATGTAGGCATCGACACTTTCCTCGCCGGTGGCTACGCCGGTGTCGGAGTGCTGGAGCTGGCCTGTCAGGTCGGCCGGAGGACATCCCCACCAAATGCCGCCTGTCCAGTCGGCACCGGGAGCATATCCGAGGTTACCCCAAGCGCCGCCATCGCTACGCAAATCGGTATCCCATGTCCAACCCTTGGTGCCAAAGTCGGTGAGGGCGCACTCGGCATCCGAAGTGCTCTTGAATGCCCACCATGTGGCCTCACTCCAACTGCCCGTTCCGGGTGCGGCATAGATGAGCTGCAAGTGGCTTGCGTCGAGTGCTACTATCTCAAAGTCTGTCGGCGTTGCACCGCCACCGTTGATTTGGAATGGGAAGAGGATGGCTCCTTCGGTGGTTGTGAGTGTCCCATACGACCAGTTCTCAATCGCACCATCAATCGACGGATGGCTCTTCTCGCCGGTGTAGCCGGTTATGGAGTACTTGCCGCTGCGAATCTGGTTGCCACCGGCATCGTAGGTCTTGATGTTGCCATCGTCGTAGAATTCCATGTAGGCACCTGCATTTTCCTCGCCGGTTGCTACACCGGTGTCAGAGTGCTGGAGCTGACCGGTCAAGTCGGCCGGAGGACAGCCCCACCAGATGCCACCAGTCCAATCTTCGCCGGGAGAATATCCGAGGTTACCCCAAGCGCCGCCATCGCTGCGCAAATCGGTATCCCATGTCCAAACCTTGTAGCCGTATGCGTCCGAAGCGAGGATGCGCATCTCGGGTGTGAGTTCGGTGGGGACATAGACGTTGCAGGTCTTGGAGGCGACAACCTTCGAGCCGTCGAAGTTCATCGTCTCGACATAGAATTTCTGTTCGTTAGGATTGCCACGCTTCGGCACAATCTTGAACTTGCCATTGGGAACACCGGAAACAAGCACATTTTCAACACCTTCGGCATCAGTCTGATAGATGCGCACCACTCGCGAAGGCGATGTGAAGAAAGTGAAGTAGTTGCCGTCCGCCTTCTCCTGTGTGTAGGTCTCGTCATACTGCTTGAACGAGAAGCCGTCAGAAAGCTGCTGCTCCGACAGACTGCTGCCCGGCATGTTGATGTCGTCTTCCGTAGGGTCGCAGGCAGCGAACAGACCTGCGGCAGCCATCATTAATATAATTGACTTTTTCATTGTTTAATCTGTTTTAATGATTTATACATCTTGATTACCAACCGCCATACTCAGAGTCGGCAGAAGTCCAGCCTTCGTTCTGCACCACGGTTCCGAGAGCCACCTGAGTGTCGGGCATCTTCTGGAATCCGGCCGTGGCCTTGTAGCGCGCACCGTAGCCGCCGTTGTGGCTTGCAGCATCGTTCTTGGCAGGCGAACCGCAATAGTAAATGTCCTGACCTTCCTGCTTGTCGAGAACCACCGAGGCGATGTGCCAGCGGCGGATGTCGTTCCAGCGGATGCCCTCGCAGGCAAACTCCCAGCGACGTTCGTCCTGCAAAGCTTTCAGAGAATAAGCTACATCGGGCAGGCCGGCACGTGCACGGACCCTGTTCAGACCGGTAGCTTCCTCTTTGAGCTCCGACTGCATCAGCAGCACGTCGGCAAAGCGGATGAGCACAAGGTCGCGGATGTTGTCGAGCTGGAAGTTATTTCCGTAACCGCCCTGCTGACCGCCAGACATGCCATACATGCAGGTCTCGAAGCAGGCCACGTATTCGGGAATGCCCTCGGATGTGGAGACAGAACCGTCGTTCTTGCAAGAAATAGGCGACCACTTCTTTGAATAATAGTCGGTTTCTTGCACGAAGTCTGCCCAGCCGCCGCGTCCGTAGTTCGGCATTTCCTCAGTGTCGTTGACATCGCAGACCGTTGCCTTCAGGCGGATGTCGTTGGGCTCGGCTACCTTCCAGTCCTTCACGAGGTTCGGAGCCACAGGGCCTGCACCCCAGCCTTGGCCGAAGGGGAAGGTGTTGGCATAGTCCTGGCCGCCGCGCACACCGAAGTGAAGGGCATAGCCGTTAGAATAGCCGATGGTGGTGTTCCACGAAGCCTGCTTGTTGAACTTGATGGCGAACATGGACTCGGGGTTGATGCCGTTGTCGTTTTCGACCCACTTCAGACCCTTGCCGGCCGTGTAGGGATAGTCGTTGATGGTCTTGGAGTTGGTGTAGGGCCACAGGTTGCGGAAGTCGTCCACGAGCGAGTAGCCGGAGTTGTTGACGCAGTCGTCGATGTAGCCTATGACGTCCTGCTTGGTCAGAGTCGAGCCGTCGGGCAGAGCGACAGACGTCAGCGGATTGTAGGCCGTGCTGGTCAGGTCGGCCAGAGTGGTGCCGTTGCAATACATGCCTGTGTAGAACAGCCATGCGCGTCCGAGCATGGCTTCGGCGGTGTATTTGTCAACATGGCCTGCGCGCGAAGAGTTGAGGCTGTTCTCGGCCGGCATCGACGAAGCGGCATCGCGAAGGTCCTGAAGAATCTGACCCCAAAGAACCTTGACGTCGCCCTGCTTGTTGTCGGCCTCGGCTGCGTTGCGCACCAGAGGCACGTTGCCGTACATGGAAGCGAGTTCGTAGTAATAGTAGGCACGGAGGAACTTGGCCTCGCCGATGGCCTGGTTCTTGACGTCGTCGGACATGCCCGACGAGCCTTCGAGCACTTCGATGAGAGTGTTGGCACGAGAGATGCCCTTGTAACGGTCGGCATAGAACTGGTTGGTCATGTCGGCGTTGTAGTTCAGGAGCAAATCCTCGGCCTGCATCAGCTTGTCGTTGGTGCCGCCACCGCCAAACTGATCGTCGGAGGCCAGGCAGGCGTTGTAGAGGAACGACATCTGAGGATTGGCATGAATTTCGTTCAGGTTCTGATACACGCCTGCGAGTACAGCCTCTGCGTCAGCGTCAGTCTTGGGGAACTGGCTTGACGACATTTCACCAATGTTCTCAACATCGTCAATGTCGCACGAAGCGAGACCCATTGTGCAAAGGGCAGTTGCTATATAAAATATCTTTTTCATTGTACGTTCAATTTTTAGGAGTTAGAATTTAACGTTCACACCTACCAAGTATGTACGAGGCTGCGGATAGTTGCCCACGTCGACGCCGGTCACCCACGACTCGTTGGCGATTGACTTGCCGTTTTCAGGATCCATGCCCTTGTAGTCGGTGATGGTGAAGAGATTCTGAGCTACCACATAAAAACGGCACTGCTGGAATGGAGCGTTCTTCCAC
>CALYZD010000028.1 GCA_945607565.1 uncultured Bacteroidales bacterium
CGCGTCTGGAGCGGATTCAAGACGATGAACGCCGAGATGCGCCGCTACGAAAAATATGCCCGCGGCGAGTCGCGCGAGCGCATGCCGCTCTATATCAAGCCCGACCACAAGGTGACGCGCGCCGAGCTGGCCGCTATCATGCGCGACCACTACGAGGGCACTTCGATGGACATGACCGTCGACGTGGGTGCCGGGCCCTATCACGTCCCATATCGCTGGCGCCCAATGGAATTCAAGGTCGACGGCGTCGAATATCTCCACGAGCGCGCCATCGCCACGCAGCAGACCGGCTTCTGGTTTGTGGCCCAGATGCGCGCATGGCTACCGGCGCCAGTGGGCGGCATACTATGGTTCGGTTGCGACGACGCCGCCACCTCGGTGCTTGTGCCAATGTATTGCGGCATCAGGCAGGCGCCCGCACAGTTCGCCGTTGGCAATGGCGACATGCTGACTTTCAGCGCCAACTCGGCCTTCTGGGTCTTCAACCGTGTGGCCAACATGGCCTATGCGCGCTACCAGCCCATGATGTCCGACATCAAACCCCTGCAGCTGAGGCTCGAAAGCATGGCCGAGGCCTGCATCCCCGGCATCGACGCCGCCGCCTCCGAACTGATGAAAACCGACGAGGCCGAGGCGCGCCAGCTGCTCACCGAGTTCAGCGCGTCGCAGGCCGCAACGGTGGTCGACCGCTGGACGCAATTGTCAGAATTTCTGCTCGTTAAGTATCTCGACGGAAACATACACCCCGAAACCGACGGCGTCTTCCACCGCAATCCGCACGGCGGCCCGGCTTCGCCCAAGTTCCCCGGATACGACGAGAAATATTATCGCAACATCGTCAACGATGCCGGCGCCAATCTCAAAGTCGGCGTTCTGCCCGAAAAGTAGAATCGGCTGACACTCAGAATCATAAGCGGCCCGAATCTCCTGCTAATGGAGGTTCGGGTCGCTTTGTCATGAAATCCCCCATTGTTGTCCGGCAAAAATCAGAAGCAGCGCACGCGAAAAACTGTTATGTTTCTTAAATTTATGGCAATTATCTGACATTTGACCGAGTGCAGGGATGGATGCGATAATTGTTAATAGATTAACCGACATTCGATTTTTAACAGAGGGAAATTATTGATAAAAACTTGACTATGGCAAAAAATATTCTCACGCTCAATTCGTCCGAAGCGATAGAATTCTTTCTAAAATCTGAGCAATATCATGGATTCGAACTACCTGAATATTTCGTTTTCGACACCTTGCTGCGGAGCGTCCGCGAGGTCGTGGGCGACACGCCCTACGACGAATGCCTCAATCCCGACGCCTGCCGGCCCGAGCGGCTCGACGGTGTCAACCTCGACATCCTGCTCAACAAGGACGGCCGCTATGCCGTGCGTCCCATCATTCTGGCCAATCCGTATCTTTACTATTTCCTTGTGCGTGAGGTGTGTAGCGAACCGTCGTGGACAATCATAAAAGGCCTGTTCGAGAAGTTCACGGTGCCGCACCTGACGTCGTGCGCCATGCCCGTCATCCCCAACGAAAAGGAGGCGTTCTACAAGTCCGCGACCATCCTCAACTGGTGGAACGGCATGGAGCAGCGCAGCATCGAGCTGGCGCTGGAATATCGCTACATGTTTGTGACCGACATCACCAACTGTTACGGCTCTGTCAATCCTCAGGCATTCGAATGGGCTTTTGACATTAAGGGAACGGAGTTCGAGCATCCGTGCGAACTGCCGATTGCCGCCAACATTCAGAAATATCTCAGCGCGATGCAGCAGGGCCGCAACATCGGCATCCCGCAAGGCAGCGCCATTTTCGACTTTGTGGGCGAGATAATTCTCGGATACTCAGACCTTTTGCTCCACGAGGCCATCAGGCGGGCGCAAATCACTTCAGCCTACGAAATCATTCGCTACCGTGACGATTATCGCATTTTCTGCAACGACCGCAATGCGCTCGAAAAGATTTCGTATCTGTTGCAGCACACATTGGAAGGGCTGAATTTTCGCATGAACAGCCAGAAAACCAGAATCAGCGAAAGCATCGTCACCGACTCCGTCAAACCCGACAAGCTCGCATATATCTTCAACACGCCCATCTTCAACAAAAAAGGCTGTGACTTTGACAGTTTCGAAAAGCATCTGCTCTATATCCTGATGTTTGCGCGCAAATATCCTGATAGCGGTTCAGTCAAAACCATGCTTTCGGACATTGATAAACGCATCAAAAAGTGGCTCGAACCACAAAAGGGAACAAGTTTAACGGTAAGCATAGCCGAAATCTTAGGAACCGAAATACCTCAAAAAACGGCAGAAACAAAAACAGCAGAAGTGGAAGAAACAGAGCCCGTTATCGAAACCTACAGCCGGCCTCTGGTGGGCGGAAGCGTGCGAGCCATGTCGGCCATTTGCACACAAATAGCATTGGAAAATGTGGGTGCCTGTCATTATGCTTTGCGCGTCCTCAGCCGCATGGTCGACTCGCTGACCGACGAGGACGAGAAGCGCGACATCATTTGCAAGGTCTACGCCAAACTCTGCACCCAGCCCAACTCGACTTACAATCAGTTGTGGCTGCAAAACATTACGTATCAGCACGATAAGCAGGCCGGCACATCGCCCTACACACTCAGCCTCTGTCAGCTTGCGGCCGGCAACGAAGTCGCCCCACTGTGGAACAACGATTGGCTAAAGCCAAGATTCACAGACTGTTTGCCATACGAAAGCATAGTGGACGCCGAAACCCTCCGGAAAGTCACGCCGGTGATTGTCTTCAGAGAGGTCCGGGCGTATTATGAAAACTGAGTCGCATGTCGCAGGTTGATATGGAATGTTTTGATAATCAGCTGGGTTGTGGGCTGGCGGCTGCTCGCTATGCCTTTGTGGATGCTGAGGTCGGTGTGGGCGACGGGCGGATTCACGACATCGGGGCTGTCAGGAGCGACGGCGCGGTGTTCCATTCTACCGACAGGCGCGGGCTGATTGCTTTCCTTGCGGATGCGGATTTTGTCTGCGGGCACAACATTGTGCATCACGACGCCAAGTATCTATTTGGAAATGAGGCGTATGGATGGCGGTTGGTCGACACGCTCTATCTGTCGCCGTTGCTCTTTCCGGAGCGGCCCTATCATCGCTTGCTCAAGGACGACAAGTTGGTGAGCGAGCAGTTGAACAATCCCGTCAACGACTGTGCGAAGGCGCGCGACCTGCTGATGGACGAGGCGGCCGCTTGGTGGCGGCTGCCGGCGCAGACAAAGGCGATTTACGCTACGCTGCTTGCCGGACATGAGGAGTTCGTCGGCTTCCTGGCTTTTGTGGGTGCCCGGGGCGTCAGTGGTGAGGCGCTGCCAGGGCTGATTCGCGCTGCCTATCGGGGCACGATTTGCGAGCACGCCAACATGGAAGGTCTTGTCAATCAGCGGCCTTGCGAGTTGGCCTACGCCTTGGCCCTTGTCGCCACTGCTGACCATCGCTCGGTGACGCCGCCATGGGTGCTGCACAATTTTCCGGCTGTCGGCGACGTGGTGCTGCAGCTCAGGCATCACCGCTGCGAAGAGGGTTGCGATTATTGCCGACGTGCCTTCGACGAGCATGCTGCCCTGAAATATTTTTTCGGCTACGACGCTTTCAGGACCTACGACGGCGAGCCGCTTCAGGAGAATGCCGTTCGCGCCGCCGTCGACTGCCGTTCGCTGCTCGCCATTTTCCCCACGGGCGGCGGCAAGTCGCTGACCTTCCAGCTGCCGGCGCTGATGGAGGCGCGGTCGGTGCATGGGCTGACGGTTGTCATATCGCCACTGCAGTCGCTGATGAAGGATCAGGTGGACAATCTGACGGAGCGTGGCATTATTGACGCGGTCACAATCAACGGTCTGCTCGACCCGCTGAGCCGCGCCGAGGCCTTCCGCCGTGTGTCGGACGGCGATGCTTCGTTGCTCTACATCGCCCCCGAATCGCTCCGTTCGACCACTGTCGAGAAGATTTTGCTGGCGCGCCACGTGGTGCGTTTTGTCGTCGACGAGGCGCACTGCTTTTCGTCGTGGGGGCAGGATTTCCGGGTGGATTATCTCTACATCGGCAAGTTCATCAGCCAGTATCAGCGCAAAAAAAAATGCCGCGAGCCCATCCCCGTGTCGTGCTTCACGGCCACCGCCAAGCAAAAGGTGGTGCAGGACATCTGCGATTATTTCAGGCGGACGCTCGGCCTCGACCTCCGGATTTTTGCCTCGTCAGCCACGCGCACCAACCTGCGCTATTCGGTCGTTCATGCCGAATCAGACGAAGACAAGTATCTGAAACTCCGTTCGTTGATTGCCGAGTCGACTTGCCCCACCATAGTGTATGTGTCGCGCACGAAGCGCACGCTGCAATTGGCCGAGAAGCTCACGCGCGACGGCTTGCCGGCCCTGCCATTCAACGGCAGGATGGATGCCGACGAGAAGATTGCCAACCAGAACGCTTTCATGGGCGACAGCGTGCGCGTCATCGTCGCGACGTCGGCTTTCGGCATGGGCGTCGACAAGAAGGACGTGGGGCTGGTTGTGCACTACGACATTTCCGATTCGCTCGAAAACTACGTCCAGGAGGCCGGGCGTGCCGGTCGCGACCCGCACCTCGAGGCGCGCTGCTACGTGCTCTACAGCGATGCCGACCTCGACAAGCATTTCATTCTGCTCAATCAGACCAAGCTTAGTATCAGCGAGATACAGCAAGTGTGGAAGGCCGTCAAGGAGCTGACGCGGCAGCGGACGAGCGTCTGCTGCTCGGCCTTGGAGATTGCCCGCAAGGCCGGCTGGGACGACTCGACGCCCGACATCGAGACGCGCGTGCGGACGGCCGTCGCCGCGCTGGAGCAGGCCGGCTATCTGGAGCGTGGCAACAACATGCCGCACGTCTACGCCACGGGCATCACCGTCAGCAACATGGACGAAGCCCGGAAGCGCATCACGGAGTCGCTGCTGTTCGAAGCCGGCGAGGTCGAGACGGCCGCGCGCATCATCAAATCGTTGATTTCTAAGAAGTATATAGCCAAGGCGCATGACAGCGAGGCGGAGTCGCGGGTGGATTATCTGGCGGACATCCTCGGGCTGAGCAGGAGCGTGGTGGTTTCGTGCGTCGAGAGGATGCGGCAGGAGGGCATTCTGGCCGATTCGATGGACATCTCGGCGTTTCTGAGCGATGCCGGAGAGTCGGAATACAAGTCGCGGCGCCTGCTCGAACGCTTCGGCAACCTCGAGCGCTACATCCTCGGCCACATCCCCGAAGAGTCGCTCCGCATATCATGCAAACAGCTGAACGACAATGCACAAAAGGACGGCGTCAGCACGTCGACCGAAAAGGACATCCGCACCGTTTTATATTTCCTGACCGTCAGAGGCTACGTCAGCAAGCGCGAGGACGCGGCGCACAACATTGAGGTGACGCGTCTGCTCGACATGAAATCAACCATCGAACGTTTCGAAAGACGATTGGAAATCAGCCGGTTCGCCATAGAGCGGCTCCACAGCCTCGTTCCGCCCGATGCCGACGATGAGGCCCGGCATAATGGCGTGCGGTTTTCAGTGGTCAGGCTGCTCAACGATTTGAAAGCCAGCAGTCAGAGCCTCTTCGGCCAATTGCGCGACGTGCAGCTGGAGGATGTGGAGGAGGCGTTGCTCTACCTCTCGAAGATTGGCGCGCTGAAGCTCGAGGGCGGATTCCTCGTGCTCTACAACCCCATGAACATCCGCCGCATCAAGGATAACCGCCTGCGTTACAAGCAGGAAGACTATCGGATGCTCGACGAGTTCTACCGGCAGAAGATTCAGCAGGTGCACATAGTGGGCGAATATGCCAACCTGATGGTGCGCGACTATGCCGCCGCCTTGCAGTATGTGCAGGATTATTTCCAGATGGATTACAGGCGGTTCGTGTCGAAATATTTCAAGGGCGAGCGCCAGCGCGAGATCGAGCGCAACATCACTCCCGCCAAATACGACCAGCTCTTCGCCGTGCTGTCGGCCAGGCAGATGGAGATAATTTCCGACAAGGAGTCGCGGTGCATCGTGGTGGCGGCCGGGCCCGGAAGCGGCAAGACGCGCGTGCTGGTGCACAAGCTGGCGTCGCTGCTCCTGCTCGAAGACGTCAAGCACGAGCAGCTGCTGATGCTCACCTTTTCGCGCGCGTCGGCCGTGGAGTTCAAGCAGCGGCTGATGGCGCTCATTGGCAATGTCGCTCATTATGTGGAGATTAAGACATTCCATTCCTATTGCTTCGACCTCCTTGGCCGCGTCGGCAACCTCGACGATTCCAAAGACGTGGTCCGGCGTGCGGCGCAGATGATTGCCGACGGCGAGGTGGAGCCCAACCGCATTGCCAAGACAGTCCTGGTCATCGACGAGGCTCAGGACATGAGCGCCGAGGAGTATGCCCTGGTGCGGGCCCTGATGGCGGTCAACGAGGAGATGCGCGTCATTGCCGTGGGCGACGACGACCAGAACATCTACGAGTTTCGCGGTTCCGACTCGCGCTTCATGGCGCGGCTGCTCGCCGATTCGGGCGGCCGACTGGTCGAGATGACGGAGAACTACCGCAGCGCGCGGCCCGTTGTCGATTTTGCCAACGCTTTTGTGCGCACAATCGGTGGGCGGATGAAGAGCGAGCCCATCATCGGCAGTGGAACCCACGATGGGGCGGTCTGCATTCATCGCCATGCGTCACACGTTATGTATCAGCCACTTGTCGACGACCTGACGGCCCATCGCGGCCCGGGCACCACGTGCGTGCTGACGCAGACCAACGAGGAGGCGGTCATCGTAGTGGCCTTGCTGCGCAAGCTCGGACTCAGCAGCAAACTGGTCCAGAGCATGGACGGTTTTCGGTTCCGGAACATGGCCGAGGTGCGTATGTTCCTCAAAATCATCTGCAACGGCACGTCAGCGCCTGTCATTCCCGACGGCGTTTGGGAGGAGGCGAAGCAGAAAACGTTCGCAAAGTATGCCGACTCGGCGAGTCTCCACTATCTGCAGCGGTGCGTCCGGCTTTTCGAGCAGATAAACAGAAAGAAGTATCTTACTGATTTCAAGGAGTTTGTATCCGAATCGTCGGTCGAGGATTTCTGCGACTTGTCGGGTGCCGATGTGGTGGTCTCCACCATACACAAGGCCAAGGGGCGCGAGTTCGACAATGTGTATATGCTGATTGCAGAGCCTCAGCACATTACCGACGAAGTGCTGCGCCGCTACTACGTCGGTGCCACGCGCGCCAAGTCACGCCTGACCATCCACACCGACAGCCCGCTTTTCGACCCGATGCCTGGCGAGCATCACGCCAGCCGCCAGCCATACGGCTTGCCCGACGAGGTCGTCCTGCAGCTGACGCACAGGGACGTGAACCTCGGTTTTTTCAGGCCGCTCAAGAAGGAGATTCTTGCACTCAGGGCTGGGCAGGAGCTTGGGTTTGATGGCATTTATCTTGTTGATAAACAGTTGGATATACCGGTTGCGCAACTGTCGCAGAAGATGCAGGCCGAGCTGAGCCTTTGGGCCGAAAAAGGTTACGCCCCCGTCGCCGCAACCATCCGTTTCATCGTGGCGTGGCGTCCCAAAGACGCGCCGGCCGACGACGATTCGGCAGTCCTGCTCGCCGACCTGACGCTGAAAAAGCGCGCGCCGGCCTAAAATTCCCACGGCACGCCAAGCTGCAGCACGGTCAGTGGCAGATTGTATTGGCGGGCGGCTTCCTGCTCGTTGGCCAGCGGCTCGTCCCAGCGGTGACGCGCAAGGGCATATTTGGAGTGATGGACGGTGACGACTTTCTGCGCCCCGATGTCGCGCGCGGCCATGCCAAGTTGCTGAGGCATAGTGTGAATCTGGTTCCAATTGTCGTTGTACTGACCGTTTTCGAGAATGGCCAGCCTGATTTGCCCAAAGCGTCGCCTGATGTCGGCAAAGTGAGCGCCATAGCCGCCGTCGCCGCCTATGAAAATCTGTTTCCCATCAGCCGTCTCGATGACAAACGATGCCCAAAGCGTCTTGTTGCGTGTCAGGCCGCGACCTGAGAAATGGCGTGCCGGCGTGCAGTGGAAAGTCAGTCCGCAGGCCGATGCGCTTTCGTTCCAGTCGAGTTCCACAATCTGTTCGGGCGCAAAACCCCAATACTCAAAGTGTTCGCCCACGCCGAGCGGCACCACCACGCGGCGTGTGCGGCTGCGTAGTTGGCAAACGGTCTGATAGTCAAGGTGATCCCAATGGTCGTGAGTAATTACGAGGCAATCGATGTCGGGCATATCGTCGGGCGTATAGGCCGTGGTGCCCTCGAACGCGCGGTTGACGAACGGCACCGGCGAAGCTGTCAGCAGCGCAGGGTCGACCAGGATGCGCCGCCCGTCGACCTGGAGCAGATAGGACGAGTGTCCGAACCAGACAATCAGGTCGCGGCAGGGCAGGGCGCGCAGGTCGGTGCGGACCATGGTCAGCGGCGTGTCGGGCCGCAGGCCGTCCGAGGTGCCAAACAGGAATTTGAGCATCGACACGGCCATGTTGTCGCGGCCGGTCATCATTTGTGTGGCTTCCTGGTTCACGAATTGTTTTCCGTCGTAGTTGGGCGAGCGAAGAATGCGTTCGAGTCTCCGGCCGCTCGGTATTCGCCCGAAACTTCTTTGGTTCATGAAGGCAATCGCGGCCACGGTCACTCCGCCAGCAATCAGAGCAATCAGTGCAATCATTTTTCTGACTTTCATTGTTTCGTTTTTGTGCGTTTCTGCATTGCAAATCAAGCAAAAAAACGGCTCGCCACAATTGCGGCGAGCCTTGATGTCTTGGTGTCGTGTCTCGACGTCCCGACTTAGTCTACCTTGATGTCCTTATTGACGTTCTTGCAGCCGAAGAGGCTGTAGTACAGGATGTAAGCTAACATTGCCACGATGAGCCAGTAGGAGTTCAGGTAGCCGGTGTGCGGGCAGATCAGTCGTTCCTGAAGAATCGGCATCATGCCGCCGCCAAACACCATCACCATGAAGAGTCCCGAGGCTTTTGCCGTGTATTTGCCGAGGCCTTCGGTCGAGAGGTTGAAGATGCCGCCCCACATCACCGAGGTGCAGAGGCCGCAAAGGAAAATGAAGATGCACGAGAGGGGCACCGTTGCGTTGTCTATCGTGATGAAACCCAGGTCGATATTGAGCGTCGTCTTGATGTCGCCGGTGAAGATGGCGCCAATCACGAGGCCGATTGCAACGGTCGATACGGCAATCATTTGGGCGCGGGTCGACACCTTGCCCGAGATGGCCGTCGAAATCGAACGTCCCACAAGCATCAGCAGCCAGTAGATGCCGGCCAGCGCTCCGCCCACGGCTGCCGCGCCGGCGAAGTCCATGCGGCTGATCCACATGTTCATGATGTTGGGCGTGGCGATTTCGATGCCGACGTAGAAAAAGATTGCGATGATGCCGAGCAGGCAGTGGCGGAATGCCAACGGCGAGCGTTCGTATTTCACGTCCTTGAGGTTGCCCTGCGGCTCTTCGATTTTGATGAACGAGATGATGATGAATGCTGCCACAAATATTGATATGCCGCTGATAATCAGAGGCGCCACGTCCGGGAACGATTCCTTGGTCAGTGTGCCGACCAGGAAGCCGGCCAGAATCGGGGTGGCCGTGCCGGCAAGCGAGTTGATGGAGCCGCCGGCCTGCACAAGCTGGTTGCCGGTGTTGCCGCCGCCGCCCAGCAGGTTGAGCATCGGGTTCACAACGGTGTTGAGCATGCAGACGCAGAAGCCACATATCAGTGCGCCAAGCAGATACACATAAATATTAGAGATGACGCCCGAGAGCAGCTGCACGGCCAGGCCGATTGCGCCGACTATCAGTGCTATCAGCGCTGTCTTTTTGTAGCCGTACTTGATGAGCATGTTGCCGGCCGGAATGCCCATCACGAGGTATGCAAAGAAGTTCATGAAGTTGCCTGCCATGCCTGCCCATTCGTAGGACATGCCCCAGATATTGCCGAAGGGAGCCGCCATGTTGGTCACGAACGAAATCATGCCGAAGATGAAGAACATCGTGATGATGGCAACCCAGTTGCGTTTTTGTGTGACTTTTTCCATTGTTAAAATATGATTTGTTTTTGTATCCTTTTATGACTGTTTAGAACTCGACTTTAATTGCGCCTTGCGGACGGATGAAGAGCTTCCAGCACTTGCCTTTGCCAAACGTATGTTCAAGAGTTTCAACATATTTGTCGAGCAGGTCCTGAGGCACGAATGCCTGAATGGTTCCGGCAAATCCTCCGCCGTGCACGCGCCATGCGCCCTTGCCTCCGAGCACTATGTCGCTCAGTGCCAGTGCCAACGAAAGGCCTTGCTCCTGCGGCGCGCTTGCCGGGTAGACGTTCTGGTTGTACATGAACGAACTGTATCCCGAAGCTGTGACTTTTGTCAGGAATGAGCCGAAGTCGCTTTTCTCAAGGTCGGCAACCTGTTCTGCCACGCGGGCGTTGTCGCGTTCGAAGTGAATGGCGCGCAGTATGGCTCTGTCGGTCACTTTCTTTTCGCGCAGGGTGGGGATGGCCTCCATCACCTGTTCGAGCGAAACCTCGCGCAGCACTTTCTTGCCAAGCTGTCCGGCCACGCCTTTCATGTCGCTCGGCAGCGAGGCGTACTCGTCGTTCAGGTCGGCGTGGTTGCCGCCGGTGTCGGTTATCACGAGTGCATATCCGGTCTTCACAAAGTCGAAGTCAACCTTTTTCACAATCGGTTTGCTCGGGTCGGCAAAGTCGATCGTGATCAGACCGCCAACCGAACATGCCGTCTGGTCCATCAGTCCGCAAGGCTTGCCAAAGAAGACGTTCTCGGCATACTGCCCGATCTGCGCGTTCAGCACGGCATCGAGCTTGCCGCCGTTGAACAGATGGCTGAAAATGGCGCCAATCAGCACTTCGAACGATGCCGACGAACTGAGGCCCGAGCCTTTGGGTACTCCGCTGTCAATTACGGCGTCGAAGCCACCCGTCGCAAAGCCAAGCTCCACCATTCGCGCACTGATACCTCTCACAAGCGACGCCGAAGTGAAATATTCTTTCTCGTTCGGCTTGTCGTTGGTCAGGTCCACCTCGAATTGCGGGTATCCCGACGACAGAATGCGAACCACTTTGGTGCCATTGGGCTGAGCCACAGCGATATTGTCAAGATTGACAGCACCGGCAAGCACGCGCCCGTAGTTGTGGTCGGTGTGGTTGCCGCCAATCTCGGTGCGGCCCGGCGAACTGAACATCGCAGCTTCGCTCTGATTGAATGTCTTTTGGAATGTGCTGACTGTTTGCAGGTGTCTTTCGGTCTGTGCTTCAATTACTTTGACATCGCTGCCATATAGCGATTTTAGCGCCTCGCCATTTTTGATGGCTGCTATTAATGTTTCGATTTGCATAATATTATTTTTGCTTGTTTTTATAATTGCTTACAAAAGTATACAAATTTAACGTTTCTTGTATCGTCGTCGCAATCCATAACTGCCGTAAATCATCATATATTGTTGCCCTAAAACTTCCTTTCTCTGACACAAAATAGACATGCATCTGTTTTCCGCCTGATACAAAACAGCTTACGGCCGGTTCGCAAAACTGACTTTAGAAGCAATTTTTCACTTTATGCTTAGGACAGCGCAAGGGCTTCGGGGCTATATTTACGCTCGTTTTTTCTACCGAAAAATATCAGCAGATGATGAAGATAATGATTTCGTGCGAGCATGGCGGCAACCTCATTCCGCCTGATTATGAGCATCTTTTCGCTTCGCCTGCCGCTTTGGCCGACTTGGATTCGCACCGTGGCTACGACTATGGTGCGATGCGTCTTTTTGAGCTGATTTGCGATGCCTCAAGGCCTGATTTTGCTCATGCCGCCCGCACGTCACGCCTGCTCATTGACCTCAATCGTTCGTTGGACGCTCCTTCGCTTTTTTCGGAATATTCAGTCGGTGTGTCGGCTGATGTCAGACAGAGGATAATTGACGATGTTTATTTGCCTTATCGTCAGGCGTTTATCGCGGCATCGCAGCCATGGTTCGCGGCCGGCGAAAGGGTGGTGCACTTGTCGGTGCATTCGTTCACTCCCATTTTCGGCGCGCAGGTTCGCAATGCCGACATCGGGATTTTGTACGACCCTGCCATGGCTGCCGAAAGATATCTGGCTGCGAAGATCAAAAGTCAGATTGCCAGACTGTTGCCGCACTTGCGTGTGCGCTTCAACTATCCATATCTTGGCAAAACCGACGGCCATGTAGTCTGGTATCGCCGCCGGCACCTCGAGGCCTACGCCGGCATCGAGTTCGAGATGGGCTACAACTGCGCCTATCCCGAGGTCGAACGCAAACTTGCCGAGGCTGTTGCGCGCGCCTGCAAATTATTCGAGGTCAGTGGTTTATGATTGGAACAGATCGTTCACGTCGTTGCGGATGGCGTCGAGTGCCTTGCGCACATACAGGCCGCATTTGTCGGGCGCGTCCTCGATTATCGAGTGGCCGAGCACCAGCGCCGGCGTCTTGGGGTCGGTCTCTTTGGCCGTCTGGTTTATCAGTTTGACGATTTCTTCTTTTGCTCTGAGTATCAGTGCCCAAGTCTTTGGTTCAATGTAGATTTGCATCGCCACGTTGTGCTCAAATTCCTGGCGGATCGACCGCAGCAGCAGGGTGTGCATGCTCAGGGCAGTGTCGGCGCCGGCCTGCTCGCGGATGATGAGCGATTCGGGATTGATGCGCTCTATCAGCAGCGTCATGCGCTCGTAGGCCATCAGCTTATTAGTCAGTATTTTGTCGGCATGCTGGCGTGTCTTTTCCTCTTTTCGTTTTTGCGCATCGGCTCTCAGAAACATCCAAATCGTAGCAACAATGCTAAATGCAAAAATCGCAATGGTTATCAGCAGTGTGGTGTTGTTCATTTCTTGATTATCTGTTTGATTGTGTGTTGGTTAATTCGTTTTCTCAATCCTCTTTCAGCGCAAAAATAAAACGTTCGGGAATATCGTTTCATTGCGTTTGTCCAATTCCCGAACGTCTGTTTTGTGAAATGTTTTTTCAGAACTTTATACCAAAATCTTGCGGCTTAAATGTCATCATCAAATATGCGAATTGTGGGAATTTGGTGTCGGCATTGGGTGAGCCGAGTTTCCAACTGCGCACATTGTCGTTGATGGCGTAGAAGCTGTAGCCAAGTTCGGCCGTCAGTCCTTTGAACATTTTGTATTGCAATTTCGCATCAAATTCAACGCCCAAACTGCGCCCGTCAATGTACGACGATTCGTATTCTTTCAGCGTGTTGAGCGATCTCAGCGTGGCCTCAATCGTCCATTTGTCGTTCAGCAAGTGGTTGGCGCCCACGTATATATCGAGCAATCCGGCCTTGGGCAGATTGTTGGTCCAGTAGTCCATCGAGCCGTTGAACGCGTGCGCGCCGCCATAAAGTGGCTGGAACGTCTTGATTTTGTCGGCGTGGCTGCCGTCGTCGCCCGAATAGGCTTCGATGCCGGCAAAGAGGCGCGTGGCCGAGCTCATTCTGTAGTTGGCTTTGGCCGCAAGGATGAAGGCGCTGAGTTTGGCGTTCTCATCCTCGTCGCCGATTCGACCAGCCTGGCCGTATGCGGTCAGCAATATGTCGAACTCGCTCGAAATGTTCAGCTTGGCGTTTGCGCCAAACGTGTAGTGGTGCCACATGTGGTGCTCGCTTTCGTCTTTGACATAGGGCACGCCCTCGTCCACAAAAATCTCCGAAAGTTCAACGCTTCCAAGCTTTTGCGACGACCACAGCAGGCCCATGTAGCGGTATTTCATCGCGCCAAGGTATCCGTAGTCGCTGTTCGAGATCGACGAGTTGTTGTAGGCCAGCGCTCCCAAAAGTCTGAAGCCGTTGTTGTCGTCATATTTCAGCATGGCGGCGTCGTGAGCCGTGCCGGTGTTGGTCCAGTTTCCGGCCGTGAAGAGGCGCCCACCGTCGAGCTGAATCGTCTGGCGGCCAATGATGGCCTTGAGGTTCGGCGTGAACTTGATCGTGCCGTTGGCCTCGAACATTGTCAGTGCCGACGCCGTGCTGTTGGCCTCCGAGTTGGTGCCGGTTTCGCCCCAAAGCCTCGAATCCTGAACGGTCAGTTTTATTTCGAAACGGTCATCTATGTAGTTGGCACCCAGACGCGAACGTTGGATGATGAAGAACGCGGCCTCTTCCTCGTCAAGCAGCGGACGGCCATATCCGCTTCTCAGTTCTGCCCTCGGCCTGTATTCGAGATTGAATTTCAGTTCCTGCGCGCCGGCCGACAGCGTTGCAATTGCCAATGCGGCAACTGCCATTAGTCTTTTGTTGGTCATGGTTTGTGTTAGGATTTTAAATGATTGTCTATAGGTATTTCTGAACAGTCGATCGGAGTGTGGCGGCTTGGATGGGTTTCGAAAGGAAATCGGTGCAGCCGGCTTCCATGGTCTTGGCCTTGTCGCTGTCGAAGGCAAACGCCGTGAGCGCTATGATCGGAATCTTCTTGTCCGTCTCGCGAATGTGAGCCGTGGCGGCCAGCCCGCCAAGCCGCGGCATTCTGACATCCATCAGAATCAGATCCGGGTGCTCGCTTTCATATTTTTCGATGGCTTCCACACCGTCGCGCGCCCATATTATCTCGTAATCTTTCTTCAAAATGTATGAGACTAATATATAGTTGCTCTCCGTGTCTTCTGCCACCAAGATAACAGGCCTTTTGTTTTCTGATGTTTCCATATTATTGTCATTTACTTCTTTTGTACTTACTTTGTCCATTACGTATGTCATATCCAGCAAGTTATCGCTGTTTTCCTTGATTATTTCCAGATATTTCGCCTTGTCTGATGCCTCTGTCGCCTCGGCCATCAGTTCCGAAAAACCTAAAATCGCGTTCAATTGCGTCCTGATTCCATGAACGAAATTCTTTATCACCGACTCGTCTGTCTCAGAAAACATTCCGTAGTTCTGCAGGCTTGTGGGGTCGATGATCAGGCACGAAATTTCATTGAAATTAGGCATAAAAATAACTATATCTATGATTTTACCGATTCTTTGATAGTATTTTTTAAATCTTTGTGCCTCGCCGCTCCTGACCGTGTCGCCAAACATCTGCAAAAACATCGTGTAGTCGTCCGGAATGACGTCGGTTGCGGTCTTGCCGACCAGTGCTTCGCGCTTGATCTTGAACATTTTCTCGTATTCGGCATTGACGTCCAGATAGCGGTAGTTGGCCAGCGCATTGTCCTGATACACAAGCTCCAGCCTCACATAGGCAATCGGCAGGTTGGCTCTGAGGCTCGACAGATAATCGCTCTGCGAATCGAACTTCTTTTTCTTCTCGATTTCGTTGGTCGCAAACGCGAGGACGTCGGCGCCGTAGCTGATGCGTTTTATTTCAAGGCTGCTCAGTTTGCACTCTTTGCTGATGTATTCCACGCAGATGAACCCCACAATCGTCTGATTATGTCTCACTTGGTGAAAGACCGTGTTCCGATTGTCCTGGCAGGCAAGCACTTCGCTCGTTGTCAGCATTTCGTCGCTGCTGCTGTTGAAGTCGTTTGTAATCAGATATTTGTGATTGTTCAGTTCTTGGTCGAGCCACGCCACCACCCGCAGCGGGATGTTTTTCACAATGTTGAGGCGAGTCGCTATTCCATTGACGCAGACCTCGTGCGTGCAGCTGATGGTTTTGTCCTGATGATTGTATTTCATCAGCGAAACCTTGTCGGCGTTGTTGGTCTGCATTATGTCTCGCAGTATATCGCTTATGGTCCAGTCGGTTATGCCGTTTTTGATTGCGTAGAGCAGCTTTTCGATAGTCTGGACCAGCATTTGCGAATACTGGGCTTTCTTGGCATCAAACAGATTGCTTGCCTGCGAATTTTTTGCGATATATCCCCATCCGACCTTCCTGGAGCTGTCGTAGTCGATGGCGCATATTCTGATGCGCCGCCCGATGTCGCGACGGGTGGAAAAGTCTGAGTCGATACACTCCAACTGCTTTATTTTCAGAAAATTATCTTCGACATTCTTGGGGTTGGCAAAGGCATGGAAAAAGTCGTGGAAAGTCGTGCTGTTGTCCGACAATCCAAGCATGCTCGCGAATCCGCCGAATCCTCCAATTTCTTCTTTGTCAAAGTCGGCTTTCCAAAATGCGACTTCGTCGTTGGCCGTGTCGTCTTTCGTCGCACTTGTAAACCCGGAAAAAAATCTTCTCACAGTCGTATCTCAGTTCTATTTCCGAACAAAAATAGTTAAAAAAAAACAAAAGATTCGCTGTCGCCTTTATTGATTGTCGTTGACCAAAGCCGAATTTGTTATCCGGTACACTTTGTCGCTCCGGCGCACTTTTTGCGGCACCGGCATCGAAAACATCTCGCCTTTCTGCGTCTGATTCACCGGTTTGAGGTCGACGCGTATCTCGCTGACTTTCATTTCGATGACGCCTGTGGTCGGGCCCATTATCACAATCCGGTCGCCCACTTCGAGGCTTCCGGTCTCCATGGCAAACTCGCCGACGCCCAATTTCGGGAAATAGTTGGTCGCCTTGCCCACATACACTTTTTTCTCGGTCGCCAGATTCCCGTATTTGTCGCTCCATTCGCCAAGTCTGCGCCCCAGGTAGTATCCGTCCCAGAATCCGCGGTTGAACACCTTGCTGAGCTTGGCGTCCCAATGCCCGGCCTCCATTTGGGCATACGTCCCATCGGCCACGGCGCGGGCGGCCTCGTCGTAGCATTCGCACACGGTCTTGACGTAGTCGGCCGAGCGTGCGCGCCCCTCAATCTTGAACACTCTGACTCCGGCGTCGATCAGCTTGTCCATGAAGTCGATGGTTTTCAGGTCTTTGGGCGACATGATGTATTTCCCGTCGACTTCGAGTTCGATGTCCGATTCCACATCTTTCACCAAATATTTCCGGCGGCACACCTGCAAGCACGCGCCACGGTTGGCCGATGCCTGCAAGTTGTTGAGGCTCAGATAGCATTTGCCCGACACCGCCATGCAGAGCGCGCCGTGTGCAAACATCTCTATCCGCACAAGTTCACCTTTGGGGCCGCAGATGTGCTCGCGCTCAATCGTTTCGTGAATGGCTTTCACCTGCGTCAGGTTCAGCTCGCGTGCCAGAACCATGACGTCGGCATATTTGCTGAAGAAACGAACGGCTTCAATATTGCTGATATTACACTGTGTCGAAATATGAACTTCGACACCTATCCGGTTCGCATATTCGATGGCAGCCAGGTCGCTTGCAATGATTGCCGTGACGTTGTTTTCTTTTGCGGCGTCAATCACTTTGTGCATCAGTCCGATTTCTTCGTCGTAGATTATCGTGTTGACTGTCAGATAGGTACTGATGTTGTGGCTTTGCGCTATCCCGACAATTTTTTTCAGGTCGTCGATGCCGAAATTGTTCGACGAGCGTGCGCGCATGTTCAACTGCTCGATGCCGAAATAGACCGAGTTGGCGCCGCCCTGAATGGCCGCCATGAGCGACTCGTAGGAGCCCACCGGCGCCATTATTTCAATGTCTTTGCGATTCATTATCTCTCTGAAACTTTGACTTTTATCGTTTTTTATTGTCGTTCGAAATCATTTGTAGGATTGCCTTGCCCGCAACCGAGTCGAGCGGCGTGGCATCCCCTTCAAATCTTATGAATTTTGATGTAGTATTGTCATACACTTGGAAGTGGTCGCCGTGCACAAATCCGAAGCCGTCGTTGAAGTCGTAGAACGAGAAGCCCTCGTTGCCGCGGTCAAACAGGTTCTTGCTGAATTTGAATGCTTTGGCGTCGATGCCGAGTTGTGTCAGCAGCGTGTTGGCAAGGTCGGTTTGCGTTGCCGGCTTGCTGATCACGGTGTCGCGCACGGCCACCGCGCCGCCCGTCCAAATCATTGGTATCTTGAATCTCATCTTGCTGTCGTTGCCCACTTTGGGCGGTCCCGGATGCCCGTGGTCGGCAATGAGGATGAGCAGTGTTTTGCTCCACCATGGCCGCTGCTGCGCCTTTGCGATGAATTCACCCAGACATTTGTCGGTATAAAACATTGAGTTTAGATAGGGATCTTCCAGTTGTTTTGGCATGGGCACGGTGAACGGTTCGTGGCTGCTGAGCGTGAAGAAAAAGTCGAAAAACGGCTGTTTCTGCTTCTCGATCGACTCGAAAAGGCGGTCGAAAGCGTATTGGTCGTGCGCTCCCCACTTGTCGCCAAGTTGCTCATTATCAAAGTCGTCCTGCGTTATGACGGTGTTGTATCCGGCCATCGTCACCAGCGAGTTGAAGTTGTTGAAATTCAGGTCGCCGGCGTAGATGAACAGCTGGTCGTCGTAGCCGTGGCGGCGCAGCTCTTTGGCCACAAATGGCAGACTCTGAGTCTTTTGCGGGAATTGAATGATGCTGAACGTGGGCATGACCGGATGCCCGCAGTGCAGCGCCACCATGCCTTTGCCCGAGCGGTCGGACGCGGCCATCATGTTGTCGAAGCTAATACTCTGTGGCAGAAGCGATTTGATGGTCGGTGTTGCGTTCTCTCCGCCCAAAAATTCGATGCCGTGGGCCGAAAAACTTTCGAGCATCACAACAATTATGTTTGGCCGTTCGGTGTTCAGAACTCTCGGATAATCACCACTTTCGGCCATCAGGCTGTCGAAAATGCTCTCGGCCTTTGCGTCGTCCATGAAGCGGTACGCGATTTTGGACGTGTCGAGCCGCTTGAGCGAGTAGGCGAAGTTCCAAAGCGGATTGAGCGCGGTGTGGTTGGCAAAAATGTTTTCGCAAAAGAAGGCCCGGCCGGTGTTGAGCGGCGCTATGCCGGTGCCGCCTCGGACTGGGATTATCATGGCCGCGCCAATTATCACAAATCCAAGGCTTTGCACTGTTTTGGCCAAAGTCTTGTTTCGGTATTTTTCAAATCTGATGCGGGCCGAAATCCTGAAAATCAGCCATGTGAGCCCCACGGCGAGCGCAATTGTCGTGATTGCGTATGCAACCGTTTGCCACACTTCGACCGATGCCACAATCAGTTCGGGCGTTTTCAAAAAGTCGAGTGCCGATGCATCGAAGTGAATGCCCCAAAAACTGTAGACGATTGCGTCGGCCGGCAGGCATAATGCCGTAAATATCAGAATCACAGCCGATAAGCAGTCTGTGGCCGTGCGCGCCGCTTTCCATGCTCCAAACGGCCCCAAAATGGCGTAGAGCAAGCACGAAACTATTGATATATAACCGATTATGCTAAGGTCGAACTGCAATCCGTATGCGAACGAAAGTGCGATGTCCGTCAGTGGCGTCTGGCTTGCTCTGTCGAAATTGATCAGAATAAACAGTAGCCTGAAAAATGCAAAGACAGCCACAAAGTATATGGCTGTCAGCAGGATATGTGTCAGTGCCTTCGCTGAGTTGACTGTTTTTTTCATTTCAGATGCTAAAATGTTTCAGAAATATTCCAAGGTTTTTATGTCTTTAGATTATGTTTAAATATGACTTTAATCTAAAGAAACGATGACAGGTTTGTTGAGAGCGAAATGCTGTTGCACGAACCGGCAATGTGATGCCTTGCCGAGCCGTAAGCGATGTGGAACTTGTAGATTTTCAGGCCAAAACCCCACGAAAAGCCCGTGGCGCCTTTCTTGTCGGATGCCACCATTTCTTTTCTGATTCTGTGATTGTATCCTACGCCGACGTAAAAGTTTCTGAATGGAAGCATTTCCACACCAAAAATCGTGTGTCTCATCAGGTTGTCGCCAAAACTAATCTTGTTATCGTCGTCGGTCGACAAGTCCCATTCGGTCAAGTCTTTCAAAGTCAGTGATATTCTGAATGGCGCGTGCTCGGCCTTGTAGCTCAGGCCAACCTTGACGTCTGTCGGCAGTTTTTCGTGCTTTTCTTCATATTCGGTTATCTGCGAACCGAGGTTCTTGATTGCCGCTCCGGCCACAAATCGCTTGTTGACAGAGCGATACGTCACGCCGAAGTCCATCATCAGGCCGAATGAATCGTAATTGTCGAACTTGCTGAAGACGGGTTTCAGTGTCGCGCCCATTGTCAGTTGTGGTGTCAGTTGTTTGCTTAATGTCAGATAGATGGCATATTCCGAAGCCGTGAAGGTTCCAAGTTCGGTTCCGTTTTCGTCAGTCCGATCAAAATCGCCGTAGCTGATAAACTGAAAGCCGCCGCCGACGTTGCCGATGTTTTCGAGATGCCAGCAGTACGCCGCCGTGCCGTATTTTATCCCCTCGACATACGGTGTGATGTTGAGTGCCAGATTGTTGTGCGTCGTGTCGGCCATCGCCGACGGGTTTTGGAACAGCTGGCTGACCTCGTAGCCGCCCATGGCGACCTGCGTGCCGCCAAGGGCCGTGGCGTGCGCCGAGGGAGACAGTTCAAGAAAGTCGTATATGTGGTCGCTTTTCTGCGCCCGGACGCTGCCAATGGCGCAGGTGAGCAGCGTCAGCGCAAATGCAAATCGTGCTGTATTTCGTTTATTCATAGTATTGTTTGAACGTTCTTTCTCGAAAATTATTTTTCCTGCCTTGGTCAGAAGTCTATTTTTTCTTCGTCCGGAGCTTCGAGTGCGCGGGTCAGGAAGGCGTTCATCGGCACGGCAATTTCGATGCGGCGCGCAAGTCTCTTTTCGAAATCGTCGGCCAGCACTTCGTCGTCGCTCAGTTCGGCATAGGCCGACAACGCTTTGTATTTCAGCAGGTAGTCGCCGTGAAATCCGGTTTCGTAACCTTTCGGGAAAGTTTTCAACGCATTGTCCCACAGCCTGTATGTGGCTCTAAATAGTTCGTCCTCGACAATGCTCGTGATTTCTTCCGGAAAATTGCAGATTTCGGTCCTTACTTTTTTCAGTTCGGCGGCGTCGAGGCAATACAAGCCGTTGCCCATCATGCTGTCCGACGGGCTGATGCTCAGGAAGTAGCCCGGCAGACGACTTTTTTTGCCGCCGCGAGCCACAAAGCAGCAGAAATTCGTCTTGTACGGCGTCTTGTCGTTGCTGAAGCGGATGTCGCGATTGATTCTGTAAATCGAATTTTTCACCTCAGGCGTGCCGACGCTCGGGTCATATTCCGACACAAGGTTGATGAAATCGGCCGTAAAATCCTCAAACGCCTCACGCGCAGCCAGATACTGTGCTTTGTGCTCGTGAAACCATTCGCGGTTGTTGTTCGCGCCGAGTTCCTTCAGAAACGCAAATATTTCTTCTGATACCTTCATTATCTGCTATTTGAGTTTGTTTATCGCCCCAAAAAACTTCACAAAGTTATTGGTGTTGCCGAACAAAACAACATGGTCGTCTTTGCGCAGCACAAACGAGTCGTCGTAGTTTTCAATGGTCTCGGCCACCAAATGTTTCATTTTCAGAATGTTCTCTTTTTCTACCATTCTTTTGACAGCCAGCAGTTTCAGCCCCATGCTTTGCTCAAATTTGATGTTGCCAAGGCTTTGGCCTTCCATGTCGGAACTGATGCACACTTCGATCACCGACGTCGTTTCGGACACGGCGTGCTTGTCGACCACGTTTTTCGATGCCAGCCGGCCTGTGATCCGCTTTGCCGCCTCAAGTTCGGGATTCAGAATCTCGCTGACGCCGATGGCCTCGATTATCGTCTTGTGCAGTTGCGAAATCGAGCGCCCGATGATGCGCTTGACGCCGATTTTTTTCAGCAGGGCAGTGGTCTGGATAGATGCCGACCAGTCTTCGCCAATGGCCACAACCACCGCATCCATCTCAAACAGTTGGAGTTGCCGCAGTGCCTGCTCCTCGGTCGAGTCGATGCACATCGTCGTCGTCAGGCTGTCTTTGAGTTCCTGCACAATGTTTTCGCGCTTGTCGATTCCGATTACTTCGTGCCCCTGCGAGCATAGTGTGGTGGCCAGACTGCTGCCAAAATTGCCGAGACCTATAATGATATATTTCATGATTTTATGCTTTTATAAGGTGATTGATTCGTGCGGGAATGAATATGATTTGAAACGCTTGGGGCCCACAAAGCACATGACGAAACTCAGTACGCCGATGCGCCCTATGAACATATTGATTATCAGTACGGTTTTAGATGCTACGCTCAGATGCGGCGTCAGGTCGAGCGTCAGGCCGACGGTGCTTATGGCCGAGCAGTTTTCGAACAGGAGCTGCATTATTCCGAATTGGGGATCGAAACTTTTGGTCAGCATTGTACTGACAAATATCAGCAGAATTGATAGCATTATGATGGCAAATGCTTTGTTCACCGACTCTTGCTCCACCCGCCGATTGTAGATTTCGATGCGGTCGGTTTTGCGGAAGACGCTGAACATGTTGAACATAGCGACAGCGAATGTGCTCGTTTTGATGCCTCCGCCAGTCGACAGCGGCGCGCAGCCAATCCACATCAGTATCAGCATAATCATGATTGTGTGCGGCCCGAGCAGTCCAAGGTCGACCGTGTTGAATCCGGCCGTTCGCGCCGTGGTCGACAAGAAGAACGATTCGAAAATCCGGTCGCCTGCCGACATATCTGTCTGTGAATGATGTTGTTCGCTGACGATGAAGATGCCCATTCCCAATAGCAGCAGCCCCAGGTGCGTGAAGAAAACCAGCCGCGAGTTGACGTTCAGCAAGTGCGAGCGGAAAAACAGCCGTTCGTGTTTGCCGGCAAGGCGGTAATAGATTTTTTTTATCTTGTATTGCACCCAGCTTATCAGGTTCGACTGCAGCGGGAAACCCATTCCGCCCAGCACGATAGTCAGTGCCACAATGATGCCAATGAAGTGATTGTCAGCGAATATCGGATTCATCATTCCGTTCTCGGCAATCGAAAATCCGGCATTGCAGAATCCCGAAATGGCGTGGAAGGCTGCGAAGAAAATCCTATGCGACAAGTCGAAATCGGTATTTGCTTCCAATTCGTTGAAAATCAGCCACGATGCGGCCAGCTCGATAGTCAGAGTCACAAAAATGATGCGCTTCAATGTCTGAAAAATGTCATTCATATTGTCGGCGCTGACCAGGTCTTTGATAACCATTTGGTTTTTGATTGATGCCTTGTGACTCAGCGACATGGCAAAAAAACTCGTGAAGGTCATCACGCCGATGCCACCTATTTGTATGAGAACCATCAGTATGACTTGGCCGAATGTCGTCAGGCAGCTAACCGTGTCGATGACGCTAAGCCCGGTGACGCAGACCGCCGATGTGGCCGTGAAGAGTGCGTCGAATGCTGTCAGCGACCCGTGGTTGGACCGCGGCAGCATCAGCAGGCCGCTCCCGATGATTATGAAAAAGAAAAAACTTGCCGCGAAAAGCACTGTGGGACTGACCTTTTGCGACAAAAAACTGATGCCAATGCGCGATATTTCGTAGACCGACACGCCGACAAGTGCAAATTGCAGCGTGTGCTTGTGTGCCAGCAGTCGTGTCGCAAAGTTGGCAGGTTCGCTGTGGCCGTAAATCCAGATGGCGTACGACAGGATTAGCAATGTGTAGATAAGCTCTTTGGCTGTGGGGAACTTCCATTCGGTGGTGGGCAACAGCTTGAGCGACAGTAGTATGGCAATCAGCAGCAACAGGAGCCGGTTGTAGCTGCAAACGTAGTCGAGCGTGGCGGCATCGAAGTGGAAGCCCAGCTGTATGGTGACATCGACAATGCTCATGATGCAAATGAGCATCATGAAGCGTTCGATGTTGTTCCATATTTTTTTGCCGATTTCGTTGTAGAACAGTTTGAACCGAAACCTTAACAGATTGAATAGCAGCATTATCTAAAAGAGCGTCAAGTAGTCCTGCACGAGTTTGAATGCCTCTTCCATCTTGCGCATGTTGTCGATAAGAAAGACGATCATTTCTTTCCATTGCTCGCGATCATACAGATTGCCAGGCGTTTCGATATATACCCGTGCCACCACTTCGCTCTCTGATTTTTGATAGGCCGGATCCCAAACCAACGGTGCTCCGAATTTGTCTTCGAAAATCTTTTTGCACGCCACCATCTTTTCGTAAAGCATTTTCTGGCGTTCGGGCGTGGCGGCATTGATTTCTATGGCCACCATGGCGCGCTCGCGATCCACATCAAACCGCAGGTCGAGGCCTTTGATGCCGGTTTTGGCGCCGATCCATTTTATCGGTCTGCCGTTCTGGCCGGGCAGTCGTTTGGTTTTGCTTTCAAGTTTATGCCAAAATTCATGTCGCAAGTTTTGCGACTCTTCTTTCGAGTACATTTTCTGTTCTTAAACGTCAAAAAAAAGTGGTTTAACCGAAAATTATTTCTGCCATATCGTTCATTTTGCACAACGTGCCGGCGCTGAGTCACAGCAGTTCGTCGATGACGTCCAACTTCTTGTTCATCAGCACAATGTTGTTCTTGGCTGTTTCCACTTTGTGCTTCAGGTCGGCAATCAGCGAATCCGATTTTTTGGACTTGGCAAAAAATCCCATGTTGTTTTCGAGCTGGCTGATGTCTTGCTCCACTTGTTTTATTTTGTTAATCAATCTGTTGCGTTCGGTTATCAGTTTGTTGTGCCCGTCGCTTTCCTCCTTCATGGCCTCGGCCTTGCTCCTGAATATCTGAATGTTTTTATTCATTCCGTCGAGGTTGAGCTTGTCATAGATATTGTTGATCAATGTGCGGTATTCTTGCTGCAGGTCGGCCTTTTTCTTTATCGGCACAAAACCGATTGCATTCCAGCGTCGTTGGATGTCCTGCACAAAGGCTATGCGCTGCTCGTTGTCGTCGGGTAGGGTGGTGGTCTTAAGTTCTTCAATCAGAGCCTGTTTGGCTTCCAGATTGTTTTCAAATTCGCTTTCGACCGTTCCGAAGTGTTCTGCCTTGCGGTCAAAGAATTTGTCGCAGGCGCTTCTGAAGCGTTTCCACATGACTTCTGAAGCCTGATGGGATACCGAGCCGACTTTTTTCCACTTTTTCTGGAGGTTGATGAGTTCGTCGGTCGTCTTTTTCCAGTCGGTGCTGTCCTGAAGGGCTTCGGCGGCTTCGCACAGCTGCTCCTTGGCTTTCAGATTTTCGGACTGTTTTACTTTCAACGACTTGAAGAACAGACGTTTCTGGTCGAAAAACGCGTCGCAGATCTGCCGGAATTCGGCGTAAATCTTGTCGTTGACCGACTTGGGCGCCGGCCCTGTCTTGCGCCATTCTTCCTGAACGGCCATCACTTTATTGCTCGTTTCCTCAAATTCGCGTGCCTGCGTTAAAGTCTGCCCTGTGAGTTCTCTGAGCTTTTCGATGAGCTGCTTTTTGATGTCCAAGTTGTTGGTCATCTGAGCGTTGCGTTCGCTACGGAATGCGTAGAACTTTTCCGATACGGCCGAGGTTGCAGCCTTGAACCGTGCCCATATTTTTTCGCGCTCTTCTTTGGAAACCATGCCAATCTCGCGCCACCGTTTGTGCAGATCCTGAACTTGGCTGAACGCTTTGCTGATGAGCGGTTCGTCAATCAGCCGTTCGGCCTCTTCGCACAGTTCGGTCTTTGCCTCAAGGTTCTTCTTGAGGTCGAGCGTGCGCAGTTCACGATTGATTTTGAAATAGTCGAAAATCTTGTCGTTCAGCTGTGTATACTGCGCCTGCATGTCGTGGAACTTGGCGGCCGGCACTTTGCCGATGCTCTTCCACTCACGAATCAGTTCGTGGAATTCGTCATAAATGTCGCTCCCACTCTCCTGATTTGCAGCAAGTTCCCGGAGACGTTCTATGATTCTGTTTTTCTTGTCGAAATTTTGCAGTTGCTCGCGTTCCAGCTCTTTGCTCTCGTTGAGCTTCATCTCTTTATACTTGTGCATGGCTTCGTCCACCATGGTGTCGTATTCGTCGTCGTGGCGTGCAAAGTCTTCGGCCACACCGCCTTGCGCCACAAAGTCGGCTTTCTGCTGCTCTGCGAGTTCGGTGGTTAGTTTTCGGAATTGCCTGTGGGCCGCATCAACCCAATTCTTAATCTGTGCCGCGCGGTAGTTGTCGGTCAGTCGTTTCAGGTGGCCGGCCAGTTCGGTGCGTGACATTTCGGCAACGTCAGGAGCTTCTATTTCAGGAGTTTCCTCTTGTGCATCGGCATCATTTGCCTCAGTTTTTATTTCGCTTGCGTTAACGTTAGCTCCCGTCTCGGAGGTCTGCGGCAGGTTGTTTTCGGCAGCCAAGCCTTCGTGTTCATTCAGTTCCATATTTCCACTTCTGTTTAATAGCAAATGATGCTGTTAAATTTTGATGCTTTTGCCTTTGCCACTTTGCGTTAGGCAAAGTCGCAAAGCAAGTGTTTTGCAATGCGTGAAGATAGCATTTGTTTCGATATTTACGTTTTTTTTATCGAATTTTTGACAATCTCTTTCCACCAAAGCTCTCATTTGCCGGACGAAGCAGACGGGCGATCGGGATTTTCGTCCGTTTTCATGTCTGATGGCGGTGCCTTGCGCGTACGGGCTCCGACAAATGCAAAATCGGCAGGCGAGTGTGTTCCCGCCTGCCGATTGCGTATTGTTTCTGCGCAGTTCTGTCGCGCTTAGTTCTGTGGTTTCAACACGTTAGGAATCTGATTGTTGTTGTAGACTCCGGCTTCGAGTTTTTTCTTGATCTCGACGAATGTCTTGAGCGTGTATTCCACGTGTTCCATGGTGTGCGCTGCGGTCGGGATGATGCGGAGCATGATGGTGCCTTTGGGCACGACCGGGTAGATTACCATCGAGCAGAATATGCCGTAGTTCTCGCGCAGGTCGACCACAAGGTTCATCGCTTCGGCCATCGACTGCTGCATGTCGTCCGAGCACTTGAGGTAGACCGGCGTCACGGGCGATGCCGTGTTGCCAAGGTCGAAGCCTTCTTTGCGCAGGCCGTCTTGCAGGGCGCGGGCTATCTGCCAGAGCTTTTCGCGGAGTTCGGGTCTTGTCTTGATCAGTTCCAGGCGTTTGAGGGCGCCGTAGACCATCGGCATGGGCAGCGATTTGGCGAACATCTGCGAGCGCAGGTTGTAGCGCAGGAAGTTGACCACCTTCTCGGTGCTGGCGATGAAGCCGCCGATTCCGGCCATCGCCTTGGCGAATGTGCCGAATGCGAGGTCGATCTGGTCCATCACGCCAAAGTGTTCGGCCGTGCCGCGTCCGTTGGGACCCATGGTGCCAAAGCCGTGAGCGTCGTCGACCAGAAGACGGAAGTTGAATTCTTTTTTCAGGGCAGCAATCTTGTCGAGCGCGCCAAGGTCGCCGGCCATGCCGAACACGCCTTCGGTGACTACGAGGATGCCGCCTTTGCGCGTCTGCTCTGCCAGGTGTTTCTCGGCCATCACAAGCATCTTGCGGCACTTTTCGATGTCGTTGTGCGGGAAGACGAAGCTCTTGCCGCCTTTGGATTTGTGCATGAAGATGCCGTCCATGATGCAGGCGTGAGCCTCTGAGTCGTATACTATTACGTCAAAGCGGCTGCACAGTGTGTCGATGATCGAAACCATGCCCTGATAGCCGAAGTTGAGCAGGTAAGCATCTTCTTTGCCAACGAATTCGGCCAGTCTGGCTTCGAGTTCTTCGTGTTTTGTGGTCTGGCCGCTCATCATGCGGGCACCCATCGGGTAGGCCAGGCCCCATTCGGCAGCTGCCTCGGCGTCGGTTTTGCGCACTTCGGGATCGTTTGCCAGACCCAAATAGTTGTTAAGGCTCCAGTTGAGGACCTCTTTGCCACGGAAACGCATCTTCGGGCCGATTTCGCCTTCGAGTTTCGGAAATGCAAAATATCCATGCGCCACCGCACTGTATTGGCCGATGGAGCCACCTTTTGATTCGTCTATTTTATCAAATATATCCACGATAGTAGTTATTAAAAATTTCAAACACGCAAATATAGGCTTTTTTGTATTCGGTGTCTCTTGCATTGCCGCTTTTCGACCGTTTTTTTCGAGCGGGCGGAGGAGTGTGGGCATAGTGGGGAGTGGGAGGAAAATGGGGAGTGAAAAGTCTTAAAGATGCTC
>CALYZD010000029.1 GCA_945607565.1 uncultured Bacteroidales bacterium
CGTCCACCTCTTTCATCAGCTTGCCAAGTCTGCGCCACAGATATATCGAAAGTGCCTTCAGGTCGTTGTGGGATATGCTTTGCCGGATTTCGTTGTGTTGTGCAATCAATTCGTCTGCTTTCGCCCGACGCTCTGCATCTGCTTTCTTATAGTCTTCCATACTCGTTCCGCCGAGCAATTGCCGCATCTCTTCGCGTATGGCGAACAACTGCTTCTGCTGTTCGTTGAATCTGCGGTACAGATTCTCCAGCTCTTGTTCGGCATATATGGTTTTCTCAGCATCCGCTTCCTTGGGAGCTTGATATTTATCAGTCCCTCCTCCACGTTTTGACGGTTCTGCTTCTTGCGGATTTTGTTCTCCACTTCCGAATGCCCTTTCTTCGGCATCAGTGGCGGCCAGCTCTTCGGTCTTCGAATCATCGACTGTCTGTGCCTGCTCTTCGACCGCTGCGGATTCTCCTAGCGCAGCCTTGTCGGCCACGGCCCTTGCCGCCGCCTCCCAACGCTCCACCTCGGCATCGGCGGCGTCGCGTTCGGCCTTTATCTGCCTCATCTCGGCAAGTCGTTGCTCCTTGTCGGTATTTGGCGAAATTGTTGTACGGTTGCCATCAGAAAGTCCAGGCGAATTGATACCGAGAGAGGCTGCGTCATTATCGGCTTGGGTTGCAGTCTGCGAATCGTCAAGGAGAACCGATTCTCCGCTCTGTGCTTCGGACGCCGACTCAACGTTTTTTCCGCATTCCGGCCGAGCCGTGCCCGCGAGCGATTAGCCACTAATGGTGATTGCAGTTGTGGCGCAATGAGCTATTTTTGCACCCGCGTTGGCATCAGGGCCAACCGACCTACTCAAAATGAAACTATCAGAACTACCCACCGGCAGCAAGGCCGTCATCGTCAGCGTGGCCGGCAGGGGCGCATTCCGCAAGCGCATCATCGAGATGGGCTTCGTCAGAGGCAAGGTGATAACCGCCATCCGCAACGCTCCACTCAACGACCCCATCGAATACCGCATAATGGACTACTACGTGTCGCTCCGACGCGAAGAGGCCGCACTCATCGAGGTGGCTACCGACACCGCCAGCATCGACCAGCTCCGCACCCGCACCGGCACTCTTCCCGACGCCGACGCCGACGCCGACATCCGGCCAGCAAACGGCCAGCACATCACGGTGGCTCTGGTCGGCAACCCCAACTGCGGCAAGACCACGCTCTTCAACGCCATCAGCGGCCAGAACGAGCACACGGGCAATTACAGCGGCGTGACCGTCGGAGCCAAGGAGGCCGGCATTGTACATCGCGGCTATCGCATCACTCTAGCCGACCTGCCCGGCACCTATTCCGTCTCGGCCTATTCGCCCGAAGAGACTTTCGTGCGCGACTACATCGTGCGCGTCGAGCCCGACATCGTGCTCAACGTGGTCGACGCCTCCAACATCGAGCGCAATCTCTACCTGTCGACGCAGCTCATCGACATGGGCGTCCGCACCGTGACGGCCCTCAACATCTACGACGAGCTCGAACGCAGCGGCGCCCGCCTCGACTACGATCTGCTGGGCAAGATGCTCGGCTCGCCCATGGTGCCCACCGTCGGGGCCAAGGGCAGGGGAGTGACCGAACTTCTCGACATGGTGGTGATGGCCTACGAGGGCACCGCCCCCTGCGCCCGCAACGTGCGCATCAACTACGGCCACGCCGTGGAGGCCGCCATCGACAGCATCGAACGCCGCCTGGCCGCCACCGTGACCGCCGACACCAACGTCAGCCACCGCTACATGGCCATCAAGGCGCTCGAGGGCGACATCGGCTTCGTGACGCAATATCTGCCCAGCGAGTCGGCCGATGAGGTCGTCAGCTTCATCCAGCGCAGCACCGCAAGCCTTGCCGACACCACGCAATCGCACACCCACACTCACACGCAGAGTTTCATCCAGCGCCGCGCCGCGCGCCTTGCCGAAATCCTCCACGCCGACCTCGAAACGTTCTTCACCGACGCGCGCTACGGCTTCATCTCCGGCGCGCTCGAAGAGACCTACACGCCGCCCGCCAGCACCGACCCGCGCTCGGGCCGCTCGCAGCGCATCGACCGCATCTTGACCAACCGCTTCGTGGGCATCCCGCTGTTCCTTTTCTTCATCTGGCTGATGTTCGAGTGCACGTTCAATCTGGGCCAATACCCGATGGACATGATCGAAGGCGCCGTGGCGCAGCTCAGCCGCCTCGTCAGCCGCCTGATGGACGACGGCCCGCTCAAGGACCTGATAACCGACGGCATCATCGGCGGTGTGGGCGGAGTGATTGTCTTTCTGCCCAACATCCTCATTCTCTTCTTCTTCATCAGTTTCATGGAAGATTCGGGATATATGGCCCGGGCCGCCTTCATCATGGACCGCCTCATGCACAAGATGGGGCTCCACGGCAAATCGTTCATCCCGCTGGTGATGGGCTTTGGCTGCAACGTGCCCGCCATCATGGCCACGCGCACCATCGAGGACCGCAACAACCGGATGCTCACCATGCTGGTCAACCCGCTGATGTCGTGCAGCGCGCGCCTGCCGGTCTACCTGCTTTTCTGCGGAGCGTTCTTCCCGCAGCATGCCGGCACCGTCATCTTCTGCATCTATCTGACGGGCATAGTGCTGGCCGTGGTGGTGTCGAGGCTCTTCAAGCGGCTGCTCTTCAGCGGCGGCGACCTCCCGTTTGTGATGGAATTGCCGCCCTATCGCCTGCCGACGCTGCGCAGCACGCTCATCAACATGTGGAGCAAGGCCCGGCAATATCTGGCCAAGATGGGCGGAACCATCCTGGTGGCATCCATCATAGTGTGGGCGCTCGGCTACTTCCCGCGCCTGCCCCACGACGTGGAGGCTGACCCCACGCTCACCGAGGCGCAGAAGGCCGAATATCAGCAGTCGCACTCCTACATCAGTGCCATCGGCCGATTCGTGGAGCCGGCCATCCGGCCGCTCGGCTTCGACTGGAAGATGGGCGTCAGCCTGCTGACCGGCGTGGCTGCCAAGGAGATAGTCATCAGCACGCTGTCGGTGCTCTACACCACCGACTCCGCCTCCGACGACGAGCACAACGCCCTCGTGGCCAGTCTGCGCTCGGCCACGGTCGACGGCGTGTCGCACTTCAATGTGGCCAACGTGCTGTCGTTCATGGTCTTCGTGCTCATCTATTCGCCGTGCATAGCCACGGTGGTCGCCATCAGGCGCGAGTCGGCAAGCTGGCAGGGACCGCTGGCCTCCACACGCCGCCACCGCCTGCGCTACCTCTCGTGGCATTGGCCCGTCTTCACCGTCGTCTACCTGACGTCTTTGGCCTGGCTGATGGCGTGGGTGGTCTATCATGTCGCACTCTTTTTTGTCTGATGAGACTATGCAATTGATAATTACATACATAATAGTCGCCCTCGCCGTGCTGGCCGCCCTGCGTGGCCTGCTCGCGGGCACACGTCGCGGGCGGTGCGGCAGCTGTGGCGCGTCGTGCCACTGCAACCGCCCGCCCCGTCACGAACAGTGCGGCCGGCATGTTCTAAAACATCAAGCCAAAACATCAAATAATAGCCCCAAAGTGTGAATTTGTATAAAAAAACATCTAATATTGTAACCGGAAAATGTGCCGCTAAGCATCCCACGATGCAATGCCAAGCATAGGCGGTGACGGATTTCATTAGTTTTTTTTCATAAATTTGGGTTAGGTTATAAGAAGGGGAGACGTGAGTTTCCCCTTTTTTCGTGCCCTGCGGCGTCCCCGCCGAGCTGTGCTTGCCTCCGCCTCATGGCTTTATCCGTCCCAGGTGGCATCAGACTCACTCCGTCTCCCCCAAAAAATCACTCCCGGCAGTCGGGTCGTTCAGCTTGTCAAGCGCCAAGAGAAGCGGACTTAACCGCCGGAGCTGAAATTTTTTTCAGCCAACGAAAAGTTGCGCCCGGCCGTAAAGCCGAACACCGCCGCAAACGATATTCCCCTAATAATCCCCGTTTTAAGGGAGCACCTGTAAAAACATATGTTTAGCCAAATATCTTTGAGAGTCTGAATAAGAAGAACTTTACATCGATGACCCCATGCAGTTGTGCGCGAAACTGCTTAATCTTTGAATTAAGAAATTCAGCAGACGCATTGGTGGACCTATTGATGAAGTAGTTGAGTATTTCTCCCTGCCGCTCATAGATGGTTGCAGCAACAGTGTTGAAGTTGTCATCTCCGAATTCTCCGACTTTTGCATACCATTGGGCAAGGCTTTTCTTCCCGCTTTCCTTTGTGGCGTTTTTGTTATTGAAAATCATGCGCAAGGAGTGCGAGAGCGAATACGCTGTCTTCATGTCAGGATAGAGTTCAAACAGCAGTCTTGCACGGATTTTCTGACTCGCAGTCCATTTATCTGCCGATGTCATCAGCAGATAGCGTGAGCGTGTCAGGAGTTCACAGACGGTATCTCCGTTTGACAGCCTCACAGGCTCGTACTTCTCATTCTTACGGTTAGGCTTCCGTCCTTGTTTTCCTTTCCGTTTGCCTCCGTTCTTCGCAAGGCGTTTCTGGCGCATATCGTCATCTATGTGTGCGACGCAGTCAACCCACTAAAGGACAGCCATGTGCCCATCATAAAGAAGGTACTCAGGGACTTCGGCAAACTGGACTCTACCATTTTCGTTATCAACAAGATGGACGAGGCAGGCTATGGTATGACCGACGAGAGTGATTATAAGAATGGTTCAAACATTAAGAAAAAAACTCTCATTTCTCGTCTTCGTTCCACAATTGATCTGACTTCCGCAGAGGAGAAGCGGTTGCACATCATTTGCATCGCAGCGGATCCAAAGGGTAAAGGTCTCGAATACTGGTTCAGCAAAGCTGATGCCTATCTCAGTCGCTCGCACATCAACCTGTTGAGAGATGAGGTTAATAAGGTCGTGGGTTGTGCCGATGGAGATGAATTGAAACAGTCGGCCGTGCTCGCTTCTATTAAGGATGCCATGGGGCAAGTAACCAGCTGTATTTCCGAAAATGGAGGCGACACGGAGAAGATGTTGAAGAAGTGCGAGGAGAGTTGCGGGGATTTGTCGTCTGACTTGAAAAGTCTGAACCGTCAACTGCTTACCTCTCAGGATGATCTTAGCAAATCGCTAACTAACTACAAGGCCGACTTGATAGCTGACATAAATGGTGCGTCTCTCGAAACCTTTGGCGATATTGTCGACCGGTGTCTTGGTGTAGAAAACGACAAGGTGACATTTTATGTCGTGCAGTCGAAAGTCAATAGCTATATGCAAAGGGCTTCGAACGATGCTAACTCGTGTGTCTCCGCTACGGCTGTTGATTTTGATAGAGAATTGTCCAATCAGGAGAGCTGGTTGGCGGGTGCGGCGAAGAAAGGCGCAGGTTTTCTGAGAATGGCAAAGGTTTCTCGCGAGCAGGTCTTTGCGGTAAGGAATCTGCTCTTTTCAAGCCACAAGTTCAAGCCATGGGGTGCCGTGAAAATGGCTTCAAACATTACTAAATGTTTGGCCATAGCTGGTGCTGTAATTTCTGTGGCCATAGATGTCTATTCTTGGTACAAGAAGCATAAGGCAGAAAAGGAGTTGAATGAAAGCAAAAAAGCAATCGTAGAAGCTCTGCGGAAATACTTTGCCGAAGTAGCAAAAACTTATAGTGATGGCAACGCTTTCTTCGAGAACTATGCGCCTCAATATATGGAGATGAAGAGAGCTCTCGAAGAGCGAGAGGGCGAGATCCGAAATTTCCAAAATAAGGTAAAGGAGCTTTCCGTCTACAAAAAGAGGGTGGCGTCCTTCCTTAAAGGAGGCGAATATGTAGACTATCAAGAGGTTAATTGATAAAGTATCACGCTCGGGGATGTTTAGTGAGGCTAAAAATAGGTTAGTATCCGTCCCCAAAAGGTAGAAAGACCTCATCACAACAGTAACTGCGCACATCGTTTTGCTTAGCGAAGCGGTGTGTTCGGTTTCGTCTTGTGCCGCCAAAGCCGATTTTCGCACTTATCGCCAGTTTTCCATTTTGCCTAAATTGTCTGGGCAGCGGGTGGGGCGGTGCGTCATTTCTCGTCGAGCTTGAAGCGCAGGCGCAGGCGGCCGTCGGCGTAGTCGTGGCTGGTGATGCTGAAGTGGCCGATCTCGGCGGTGTTGGTCACGTGCAGGCCGATGCAGGCGCACACATCGTAGTCGCCCACCATCACGAGGCGCAGCGTGCTTCCGGCTTCGGCGGGCAGGCGGCTGAGGTCGACCGATGGGGGCGCGTCGCATCGCTCCACGTATTCGGTCCTGACGTCGAGATGGCTGTCTATCACTTCGTTGACCTTGCGCTCCACTTCGGCTATCTGCTCGTCGGTGGGGCACTGGGGCAGCAGGTAGTCGCATTTGCTTTTCTTGCGTTCGATGTGCGCATTGACCGAGCGCGAGCATCCGAACATGCTGACCATGGTGCGGTTCAGGATGTGCTCGGCGGTGTGCATGGGCGGATATTCCTGTTTGTTGTGTTCGTTAAGTTCCATATAAATATAGGTATTAAGTCGGTTTCGGAATTAGGGTCGGTCGATGTAGGGCAGGCGGATCTGTGCGAACACTTCGGCGGCCTTGCCCTGCACGAAGATGTCGGTTATGGAGCGGGTGAATGTCGATGGCGTGGTGTTGATTTCGACCACGGTGGCGCCGCATCGCTTGGCTTCGATCGGTATCATGCCGGCCGGCATCACCTCGCCCGATGTGCCCACCACTATGCAGACGTCGGCGTGGCGTGCGGCCTGCGAGCTGGGTTCGTAGGCGTCGGCCGGGATGCCTTCGCCAAAAAAGACGAAGTCGGGCTTGAGCACGGCGCCGCACAGCGGGCATCGGGGCACGTCGGGCGACAGGTCGGCTTCGGCGGCCGGCATAGTGTGGCGGCAGCCCAGGCAGACTACTCGGCTTGCCGTGCCGTGGAATTCGTGGACGCGCTTGGAGCCGGCGCTCTGGTGCAGTCCGTCGATGTTCTGCGTCACCACGCAGTCGAGGTGGCCGGCGGCCTCCATGAGCGCCAGGGTGCGGTGGGCCGCGTTGGGCTGCGCGTGGCTGCCCATGAAGTTGTAGAATATCTGCTTGATGACCGGCCATGCCTTTTCGGGGTGCTGCACAAAGTAGTCGATGTCGAGGTTGCGCGGGTCGTAGCGTTCCCACACGCTGCCGGGTCCTCTGAATGCCGGTATGCCGCTCTCGACCGAGATGCCGGCTCCGGTGAAGGCGAAGATGCGTCGGCCTTCGCTGATGATTCGGGTGGCTTTTGCAATTGCGTTATCCATAGATGGTGTGCTTTCGGTTTGCTTGTGGCTGACGTGCAGCCGTGAATGATTGTCACAAAGTTAATGTCAGACGGCAGTCGGTGCGTGCGGTCGCAGCCTGATTTTTGACATCCGGCATCAGCGGGCGGCGACAAAGATCATGCCGTGTGGTGATTTAATGATTATTAATTAAAAATATTGGCGAGTGCGGCTTTTTTTGACTATTTATGCACGAATATAACCTTAGCTGAACAAAAGTAGTATTTGTCCGATGATAAAATTTTCTGTTATCATACCGGTCTACAACCGTCCGGAAGAGATAGTCGAGCTGCTCGATTCGCTCACCATGCAGTCAATCAAGACCGAGATGGAGGTGATAGTGGTGGAAGACGGTTCGAGCCGCACGTGCCGAAGCGAGGTGGAGCAGTTCACCAAGCAGCTCACCATCAAGTATATCTATCAGGAGAATGCCGGTCCGGGGCTGGCGCGCAACCATGGCGCGGAGTATGCCCGCGGCGAGTACATGCTGTTCTTCGACTCGGACTGCGTCATTCCGTCGGATTATTTTGTCAACACGCTCGAATTCCTGTCGAGCAACGATCTGGACTGCTTCGGCGGTCCCGACCGTGCCCACGCCTTCTTCACGTCGGTGCAGAAGGCCATTTCCTATTCGATGACGTCGCTGCTGACCACGGGCGGCATCCGCGGCGGGCGCAAGAAGCTCGACAAGTTCTATCCGCGCAGCTTCAATCTGGGCGTCAAGTCGGACGTTTTCAGGGCTTTGGGCGGATTTTCGGACATGCGCTACGGCGAGGATCTGGACTTCAGCATGAATGCCATCGAGCACGGCTACAAGGTGGGCCTGATCACCGATACTTTTGTTTACCACAAGCGTCGCAACACTTTCTGTTCGTTCTACAAGCAGGTCTTCAGCTCGGGCTCGGCCCGTGTGGAGCTGACCCGTCGCCATCCGGGCACTCTGAAGCTGGTCCATGTGCTGCCGTCGTTCTTTGCGGTGGGCGTGCCGGTGCTGCTGATGCTGTCGGCGGTGCTGTCGGGCTGGCTGGCGCTGCCGGTGGCCTTGTGGGTGGCGGTCATTCTGGTTCACTCGTGGATGACCACCAAGTCGCTGAGCGTGGCGATGCTGAGCGTGGTGGCGAGCTTCATCCAGATAATGGGCTACGGCTATGGCTTCATCACCACGCTGCTCTTCAAGCTGCGACACCGCAACAGCAATTACGTGGCTTTCCGCAAGACATTCTACAACTGACGTGCGCCGCAGGAGTGTGCAAACGGTTGCATAAATATGCAACGATTGTTCTGCGTCGGGGCTTGATTGCGCCTGCCTGAGCCTGATTGTGTATTTTTATGCACAAAAAATATTGTTATCGGGCGAAAAAAATGCAGTCGGGCGATAACATCGGACACTAATAATAATTACTTTAGCGGCGCGAAACGAGTTAGTTCAGTTTTGATATGATTTGTGAAGAATCTAACTCCGAAGCGTCAAAAAAAGAACATAGTATAAATCAAATTCAGAAATTTAAAAAATCGAGAAGAATCATGAAGAAGCACAATTTTTATGCCGGACCATCGATCCTGCCGCAGGAAACAATCAAGAGCACGGCAGAGGCAGTTCTCAACTTTGCGGGCACGGGTCTTTCTTTGCTTGAAGTCTCGCATCGCGGCAAAGAGTTCCAGGCGGTAATGGACGAGACAACAGCGCTTTTCAAAGAGCTGCTCGACGTGCCTGCGGGCTACGAGGTAGTCTTTTTGGGCGGTGGTGCAAGCCTTCAGTTCTGCATGGTTCCATTCAATATCCTCAACAAAAAGGCGGCCTACCTGAACACGGGCGTGTGGGCGACCAAGGCTCAGAAGGAAGCCAAACTCTTTGGCGAGGTGGTCGAGGTGGCATCGTCGAAAGACAAGAACTTCTGCTACATTCCGAAGAACTACACCGTTCCGGCCGACGCCGACTACTTCCACATCACGACCAACAACACGATCTACGGCACCGAGCTCCACAAGGACCCCGAAGTCAGCGTTCCGCTGGTGGCCGACATGTCGTCGGACATCTTCTCGCGCCCTATCGACATTTCCAAATACTCCATCATCTACGGCGGCGCCCAGAAGAACCTGGCACCGGCCGGCGTCACCTTCGCCATCGTCAAGCAGGACGCTCTGGGCAAGGTTGAGCGCGCCATCCCGACCATGCTCGACTATCGCACCCACATCGACAAGGGTTCGATGTTCAACACGCCTCCGTGCGTAGCCGTGTTCGGCGCTCTGCAGACCCTGCGCTGGCTCAAGGCTCAGGGCGGCGTAGAGGAAATGATGCGTCGCAAGGTGGTGAAGGCCGACATCCTTTACAGCGAAATCGAGCGCAACAAGCTCTTCAAGCCGACCGTGACCGAGGTGGCCGACCGTTCGTATATGAACATCTGCTTCGTGATGAACGAGGAGTATGCCGAGCTCGAAAAGGAATTCGTCGAGTTCGCCACGTCCAAGGGCATGATGGGCATCAAGGGTCACCGCTCGGTGGGCGGCTTCCGCGCTTCGTGCTACAATGCCCTGCCCGTCGAGAGCGTAGAGGCTCTGGTGGCAGTGATGAAGGAATTTGAGGCAAAGCACTAAAGAACGGCATCGATACCGTTGAATCTTTTTGAGGCTCTATGTTGATTAGAGCCTCAATAGTTTATAAATCAGAAACAAACAAAAAAACAGACAAATGACAAAGATACTTGTAGCAACCGAAAAGCCGTTTGCCAAGGTGGCAATCGACGGCATCAAAGAAGTGGCGCAGGGCGCCGGCTTCGAGGTAGCTCTCCTCGAAAAATATACCGACAAGAAGCAGCTGCTCGACGCAGTGGCCGATGCCGAGGCCATCATCATCCGCAGCGACATTGTGGACGCCGAAGTGCTGGATGCGGCCAAGAAGCTCAGGATTGTGGTGCGCGCCGGCGCCGGCTACGACAATGTCGACCTGGCAGCGGCGACGGCTCACGGCGTGTGCGTGATGAACACTCCGGGCCAGAACGCCAATGCGGTGGCCGAGCTGGCTCTGGGCATGCTGGTCTATGCCGTCCGCAACTTCTTCAACGGCACGTCGGGCACCGAACTGATGGGCAAAAAGCTTGGCATACACGCCTTTGGCAATGTGGGTCGCAACGTGGCCCGCGTGGCTCGCGGTTTCGGAATGCAGATATATGCCTACGACGCTTTCTGCCCCAAAGAGGTGATTGAGCAGGACGGCACGGTGGCTGTCTCGTCGGTCGAGGAACTCTATTCGACCTGCGACGTCGTGTCGCTCCACATCCCGGCCACCGCAGAGACCAAGAACTCTATCAACTACGCTCTGGTGGGCCGCATGCCCAAGGGCGGCATCCTGCTCAACACGGCCCGCAAGGAGGTCATCAACGAGGAGGAGCTCATCCGCCTGATGGAAGAGCGCACCGACCTGAAGTACATCACCGACATCATGCCGGCCGCCAATGCCACGTTTGCCGAGAAGTTCGCCGGCCGCTACTTCGCCACTCCCAAAAAGATGGGCGCGCAGACTGCCGAGGCCAACATCAACGCAGGCATAGCCGCCGCGCGTCAGATTGTGGACTTCATCAACAACGGCGTCGAGAAGTTCCGCGTCAACAAATAAGAAAGCATTGCCGGCAACGATGGCAGTGCATGGATGTCGCTCAAGGCGGCATCCTTTTTTGTTTTATAGACAAATGTGCTTATTTTTGGACCCCCCATTTGTGGGGAGAACCGACAATCAAACAACAACAGACGTATGAAAGGATTATTTTCCTTGTGCATCGTGGCAGCCATGTGCGCCTGCGTGCACGCTCAGAAGAGCAAACCGTTTCTCAAAACCATCGACTCGTTCAGTTTCTATGGCGTCGACTATTCGCACGTGACGGTCCACGCCGCCACAGAGAGCCCCGCCAAGTTCCGCGAGGCTTTTGTGGCCATCAACAAGCTGATGCTTGTGGAGGCCGACAAGTACGACGTCTCCAAGTTTGCCCGCAAGCCGGTGACTCTCAGCGAAGTGACCGGTGTCTGCGAGCTGGCCGAGCAGATGGCCGACTCGTTCATCACCTTCAGCGCAGTCAGGATGCTGACCGATGCCGAGGTGGAGCAGGCCGTGCAGGCGCTGCCCGTCAAATCGGGCAGTGGAGTGGGGATGGTGATGGTGGCCGAGCTGCTCGACAAGCCTCAGAAGCGCGGCGTCTTCAGGGCCGTCTTCTTCGATATCGAAACGCGCAAGGTGCTTTGCAGCCGTCGCATCGAGGGCGAGGCAGGCGGGTTCGGCCTGCGCAACTACTGGGCCAACTCGGTGCGCGAGGCCATGCACGATCTCAAGCGCATCTGATGCACGAAGCGTCAGCCGAAAACCGATAATACCTTATATAATATGGATATCAAGCACGTTTACGTCGTAATATTTTCGCCCACAGGCACTTCGCGCAAAGTGGCCCAGGCCGTGGCGGCCGGCATCGCGCACGAAGTACCCGGCGTCGCCTGCACTGCCATCGATCTGACCACCGACTACGACTGCATTTCGATAATTGAGCTGGAGGATGCCGTGTGCGTGGTGGCGGCTCCCGTCTATGGCGGACTGCTGCCGCCTCTGGCCGTCGACCGCCTCAGGCGGATAGTGGGGACGCGCAGCGTGGCCCTGCCGGTGGTGGTCTACGGAAACCGCGATTACGAAGACGCTCTGATGCAGCTCGGCATTGTGCTGACCAACGGCGGGTTCGGCATAGCGGCCGGAGCCACCTTTGTAGGCGAGCACAGCTACAGCCGGCCCGAATATCCGATAGCCGCCGGCCGTCCCGACGCCGCCGACCTCGACAAGGCCGAGGCCTTCGGGCGCAGGGCGGCGCAGCTCATTGCCGCCTCGACCGCCGAGCCGAGCCTGATGCGGACGCAGCTGCCGGGCAACAATCCCGTCAAGACGCTGCTGCCGCCCACGCATCAGATCCCGGTGGTCAACGACAAGTGCAACACCTGCCTGAAGTGCATAAGCATCTGTCCCACAGCCGCCATCGTGCTTGCCGACTCAGGCATCCGCGCCGACTTTTTCGACTGCATCAAGTGCTGCGCGTGCGTCAAGCAATGTCCGCAGGGCGCTCTGACATTCGACACGCCCTATTCGGCCATGCTGAGCGCCAAGTGCACAGTCAGGCGCGAGCCCGAGATATTTTGGGGAATCGGCGAATGACGAAATTCGAAATCAGTATAAAAACATCAACCAAACAACACAAGATCAATGGTTTCAGTAAAACCTTTTGCCGGCATCAGACCGCCGCGCGAACTGGCGGCACAGCTGTCGTGCCTGCCCTACGATGTGATGAACACCGCCGAAGCCGCGGCCATGGCCGAGGGCAACGAATGCTCGCTGCTGCACGTGACGCGTGCCGAAATCGACTGCACTCCGGGCATCGACCTGCACTCCGAACCCGTCTACGCCAAGGCGGTGGAGAACTTCGCGAAGGCGATGGCCCAGGGATGGCTCAGGCAGGACGACAAGCCGATGTTCTACATCTATGCACAGACCATGGACGGACGGACGCAATACGGCATTGTGGGCGCCGCCGCCTGTGCCGACTACGAGAACGGCCGCATCCGCAAGCACGAGCTGACGCGACCCGACAAGGAGGAGGACCGCATGGTGCTGACGCGGCATCTGAAGGTCAACGTGGAGCCGGTGTTCTTTAGCTATAAGGCTGTGCCCGAGATAGATGCGATAGTGGCATCGGTGGTGGAAAACACCAGGCCCGAGTACGACTTCGTGGCCGCCGACGGCTTTGGCCACACCCTGTGGGTGGTGGACGACGACCGGACGATTGCCGAGATTGAGCACCTCTTTGCCACGCGCGTCGAAGCCACCTACGTGGCCGACGGGCATCACCGCACGGCCGCCGCCGCACGCATTGGCCGCGAGTTCGCCGCCGCCAACCCCGGCCACGACGGCACCGAGGACTACAACTACTTCATGGCCGTCCATTTCCCCGACAACCAGCTCCGCATCATCGACTACAACCGCGTGGTGCGCGACCTGAACGGCCTGACGCCCGACGAGTTCATGGCCCGCCTCGAAGAGGTGATGATGGTCGAGAAGATCGGCGCCGAAGCGTATCGACCGCAGCGTCTGCACGAGTTCGGAATGTATCTGCAGGGCAGCTGGTACAGGCTGACGGCCCGCCCAGGCACCTACAACGACGCCGACCCCATCGGCGTGCTCGACGTCACCATCCTGTCGGGCAACGTGCTCGACCGCATCCTCGGCATCGACGACCTGCGCCGCTCCACCCGCATCGACTTTGTGGGCGGCATACGCGGTCTGGGCGAGCTGCAGCGCCGCGTCGATTCGGGCGAGATGGCCGTGGCCTTTGCGATGTATCCGGTGTCGATGCAGCAGCTCATCGCCATTGCCGACAGTGGCAACATCATGCCGCCCAAGACCACATGGTTCGAGCCCAAACTGCGTTCGGGCCTGGTAATCAAGAAACTCTGAATCCGAGGGGCACACTCCCGGCCCGCAGCGGGGCACACCTCTGTCAGCGCCACTGGCAGCGGGTGTGCCCTGCGCGTTTTGTGGAGGCCGATGAGCGATGATAGGCAAAAAAGTGCCAACTTAGCGCCCCGAAACATTCAACACACATACGCACCACATGCAGACCATCCGCCATCAACTCGAACTTCTGTCGCCGGCACGCGACTTGCAATGCGGCCTTGCCGCCATCAGCCACGGTGCCGATGCCGTCTACATAGGCGCACCGCAGTTCGGCGCGCGCCACGCGGCCGGCAACAGCATTGCCGACATCGAACGGCTGGCGTCATTCGCCCACATCTACGGGGCCAAGGTTTTCGTGACGCTCAACACATTGCTGTTCGACAGCGAGCTGCAGCCGGCCGTCGACATGGCGTGGCAGCTCCACCGGGCCGGCGTGGACGCCTTCATCGTGCAGGACGTGGGCCTGCTCGAGTGCGACCTGCCGCCCGTGCCTCTGCACGCCAGCACTCAGACCGACAACCGCACTGCGGCCAAAGTCCGGTTCTGGCAGGATGCCGGATTCGAGCAGGTGGTGCTGGCTCGTGAGCTGAGCGAGCAGCAGATCAGGCAGATTGCCGACGCCACCACCGTCAGGCTCGAATTTTTCGTGCACGGCGCGCTGTGCGTCAGTTACAGCGGCCAATGCTTCATGAGCCAGTGCATCAACGGGCGCTCGGCCAACCGCGGCGAATGTGGCCAGCCCTGCCGTCTGGCCTACGACCTGATCGACCGCAGCGGCAACGTCATCGAGCGCAACCGGCATCTGCTGTCGCTCAAAGACATGAACCAGTCGGCCAACATCGAGCGGCTGATCGACGCCGGAGTGTCGTCGTTCAAAATCGAGGGGCGGCTCAAGGAGGCCGACTACGTGAGCAACGTCACGCTGCACTACCGGCGCATCATCGACGGCATCTTGCAGCGTCGGCCCGAACTATGCCACAGTTCGTCGGGGAGCGTCGAGGCCGGCTTTGAGCCCGACCCGCGCAAGTCGTTCAACCGCGACTTCACCACCTATTTTTTCAGCGGCCGGCGCGACGACATCTGGCGCCCGCAGACGCCCAAGATGATGGGCGAGCGGGTGGGGCGCGTGGTGCGATGCGACCGCACGTCGTTCGAAGTTGACACGCGCCTGCAGCTGGCCAACGGCGACGGCATCTGCTTTGTCGACAGGCAGGGCGCGCTCTGCGGCACGCAGGTCAACACCGCCGAAGGCCGCCGCCTGACGCCGCAGAAGATGGCCGGAATAGTGCCCGGCACCGTCATCTTCCGCAATTTCGACATCCGTTTCGACGCGATGCTGAAGCGCGATGCGACGCGCCGCACCGTGGCTCTCGACATGACCCTGAGCCTCGGGCCCGACGGCCGCTTTGCGCTGACCCTTGCCGACGACGACGGCGTCCGGACGCAGACCGTGGCGGCGCTTGCCGTGCAGCCGGCCAACAATGCCGCCGCAGCGCGTGCCAACATGGAGCGTCAGTTCCATAAGCTGGGCGGGACGCCCTATGCCATGCGCACCTTCGTGACCGTCCCTGCCGGCGCGTCATGGTTCGTCGCCGCGGCCGAGCTCAACTCCCTGCGCCGCGACGCCGTGGCGGCCCACACGGCGGCACGTCAGGCACGCTTCGCACCCAGGCCCGTGGCCACGCCGCCAACGTCGCACCCCTATGTGAGCGCCCGCCTCGGCCGCGCCGACAACGTAATCAACGGCAAGGCCGCCGCCTTCTATGCACGCCACGGCGCCGTGGTCGACGAGGCGGGCTATGAGTGCCGCACCGACTACCAGGGCTCCACCGTGATGACCACCAAGCACTGCCTGATGGACGCCCGCGGCTGCTGCCTGCGCCTCCACCCCGAAGCGCGCAAGATGCTGCCGCTCACCCTGCAGAACGACAAGGACAGGTATCGCCTCGAATTCGACTGCGCCGCGTGCGTCATGAAGGTGATACGGCTTTAGCGTCGGCACAAAAAAACGCCGCCGCTGTCTGTACGAAGAGTTAATATGAAGCGTGTTGGACGAAATAGGGTAGGGTGATGAGTTTAGTGTGATTTTTCTGTGTTGATGCTGAAATTTCAGGGGTATGATTGGAGATTTGTGTAGATTATTGCGTTGGGCCGTTGTTTAAATAGGGATTGTTGCGAAAATTTACGCATTTTGCCATAGTGTAAAATCATCGCCGATGTTAAATTTGTTAACAGAAATGCGGTGGCGAACGGCTTTTGTAACAAACCGTCGGCAAAGGCGGCGGCGGGGCCTAATATTTTAACTGATAACACCAACGCGGCCGGTAGTGTGAAAATATTTTGCGCAGAAATTTGTCAAAACGCTTGTTCTTTAGTTCTAAATATAGTTAATTTATGCCATCGCCTATTGCAGAGCGATGCTTATGAAATATTTTCGTGCCGCGAGAAATGCCGGAGCGCGCCGCCGGGCAGTGCAGACGTGCAAAGCAGCCGGGCTTCGGGACATTTCGCGGAAGATAGTGAAACAGAAACCAGTTTTTCTACAAAATTGCCAACGGAAACGCTAAACCACAGACAGGCCTCGCCAGAGGCGGTGCACCGCAATTGTAATGATGGTGTAACACACGGTGCGCACAATGCGCTTACATTTGTTCTCGAATTTTTTCTTAATCAAATATTCAAACAACAAAATCACATGAAAGTTTCAATTTTAATGGGATTGATGCTGTTGTTTTGTGTCTACTCGTTCGGGCAGACCAAGGTGACAGGTACAATCGTGGATGCCGAAAACGGTGAACCGATCGTTGGGGCAGCAGTAATTGTGGATGGCACAAGCAATGGTTCGGTTTCGGACATCGACGGCAAGTTTGCCTTCTCGATCGACGGCAATCAGGCCAAAATCAGAGTGTCGTATCTCGGATACGAAGAGCAGGCCTTCTCGTTCAAGGCCAAAGGCGAAGTCACCGACCTGGGCGTCATCAAGCTCAACGCGGCCTGGGTCGACCTGGGCGACGTGACCATCACATCGTCGATAGCCGTATCGCGCAAGACTCCGGTCGCAATGTCGTCGCTCGACGCCACAATCGTTGAAGAAAAACTCAGCACGCAGGAGTTCCCCGAAGTCCTCAAGTCCACGCCGGGTGTCTACGCCACGAAGCAGGGCGGCGGCTTTGGCGACTCGCGCATCAACATGCGCGGCTTTTCGAGCGCCAACATCGCCGTGATGGTCAACGGCGTCCCGGTCAACGATATGGAGTGGGGCGGCGTCTACTGGAGCAACTGGATGGGCCTGTCGGACGTGATGCGCTCGATGCAGACTCAGCGAGGCATCGGCGCCAGCAAGATTTCGGCTCCGTCGGTGGGCGGCTCCATCAATATCGTCACCAAGTCGATTGACGCAAAGCAGGGCGGAAGCATGTACTATGCCGTGGGCAACGACGGCTACAACAAGATGCTCTTCACCGTATCGACGGGCATGAACGAAAAAGGCTGGGCGCTGACCGTCCTCGGTTCCAAGACATGGGGCAACGGCTATGTGCAGGGCACCGAGTTTGAGGGCTACAGCTATTTCGCCAACATCGCCAAGCGCATCAGCGACAGCCACCAGTTGTCGCTGACGGTGACCGGCGCGCCGCAGTGGCACAACCAGCGCAGCGCCTACGACGGCCTGACCATCGAGGGCTGGCAGAATGTGGAAGACTACATGGACGGCGACAGCAAATACAAATACAACCCCACCTACGGCTTCGGCCGCAACGGCGAGCGCAAGACGTCGGCACGCAACGTCTACCACAAGCCGCAGATCTCGCTCAACCACCAGTGGCAGATCAACCCGACATCGAGCCTGAGCACCGCTCTCTACGCCTCCATAGGCCGCGGCTACGGCTACAGCGGCCAGGGTCAGACCTCGGACTGGGCCAACAAGTGGTATGGCTCAAGCAACGGAACGCTGAACACGAACTTCCGCAACTCCGACGGCACCTTCGCCTACGACAAAATCTACGACCTGAACGAAAGCAGCACCACCGGTTCGGTGATGGCACTGTCGATTTCGAAGAACTATCACAACTGGTACGGCCTGCTCTCGACCTACGAGAACGACGTGACCGATCGCCTCAACGTGTCGGGCGGTATCGACTTCCGCTACTACAAGGGCACTCACACCAACGAGCTCATCGACCTCTTTGGCGGACAATATTACTGCGACACCCGCTACCGCGCCAACGTCAAGGCCGAGAACAATGCCGCCGCCGCCGACCCCAACTTCCTCTACGAGAAGCTGCACGTGGGCGACGTGGTCTACCGCGACTATGACGGCTACACCGTCCAGAGCGGTCTGTTCGGCCAGGCCGAATACAGCTTCGACAAGCTGACGGCGTTTGTGGCCGGCTCGGTTTCGAACACCACCTACTGGCGCAAAGACCACTTCTACTACGACGACGCTCACGCCGAGTCGGACAAGGTCGACTTCTGGGGCGGCACGATCAAGGGCGGCGCCAACTACAACATCACCGACAATCACAACGTCTTTGCCAACGTCGGCTACATCAGCCGCGCACCGTTCTTCTCGGGCGGCGCCTTCCTGCAGTCGACCACCAGCAACGCCACCAACAAGGACGCCATCAACGAAAAGATTCTGTCGGTCGAGGCCGGCTATGGTTTCCAGAGCCGCATCCTGACGGCCACCGTCAACGCCTACTTCACCAAGTGGATGGACAAGGCCATGCAGCGTTCGGACCTCTCGCGCGACTATGTGGTGAACATGGAAGGCGTGGATGCCCGCCACATGGGCATCGAGATTGAAGCCAAGGCCCGTCCGGCCAGCTGGGTCGACCTGTCGGCCATGCTCTCTCTGGGCGACTGGGTGTGGGACTGCAACGCAAAGGGCTACTTCTACAACCTGGCCGGAATGCCACTCCAAGACTCCAAGGGCACTCTTGCATCGGCTCCCAAGGCCGACGACCACGCCTGCATGGAAATGATTCTCGACAAGGTCAAGGTCGGCGGTTCGGCACAGACCACGGCCGCCCTCGGCGTCAAGTTCATCCCGATGAAGGGCCTCAACGTGGGCGTGGACTGGAACCTCTTTGCACGCAACTATTCCGACTGGTCGTTCAGCTCGAGCGACCTGAACTTCAACGGCTCCAAGACCTACGAGTCGCCCTGGCGCATCCCGTCGAGCTACACGTTCGACGCCAATGCAAGCTATCGCTTCAAAATGGGCAAGCTCTCGTCGGTCATCTCGGGCAACGTCAACAACCTGCTCGACAACGAGTACATCGTAGACGCGGTGGACGGCAGCGACCACGACTGGAAATCAGCCTACCGCGTGTTCTACGGCTTCGGACGCACCTATTCGGTCAAGCTGAAAATTAACTTCTAACATCAACCCTAAAGCACATCATGACAATGAACAAAAATATAATCAAGTCTCTCGCAGCATCGATGCTCGTGGCGGCCACGGCCTGCGAAGACTATAACGATAACTTCGACGGCCTCCAGTCGGGCACCACGACCACCGACGTCAAGACCGACATCCTGCTCACGCTGTCGGCTTCGGACTATACGGCCCTGGCCGAGAACGCGACCAACATCGCCCTCACCGTTGCCAACGGCGACGCCGACACGTCGGTGCTCCGGGCCATCAGCGCCAACAAGTGCTTCGCCACCGAAGACGATGCCGCAATGTTCATCCCGGCCTACATGCCGCAGCTCTTCCCCACGGCCGACGAAGGCTCCAAGATTTCGGTGGCCTACAATCTGCTGACCGGCGAGTCGGACTATATGTCGGATTTCGCTTCGATAGGCTCGTACACGCTCAATGCCGACGACTACGCTTCGGTGTGGGGCAGCAAGGTCAAGGCCGACTTCCTTTCGCCCACCACCACGGGCAAGATTCCGGCCATCCTGAGCAACGCCATCTCCTCGCCCGCCGAGGGCGACATGGTGGCCGTCAGCTATGCTTTCTCCGACGTCGAGCCGAGCATCGGCGGCGGGCAGGCCGACCCCACCTGGACGCTGCTTGAGGGCGGCAACTATTCGGCCGGCAGCTCGTGGAACTATGTCAACACGGCCGGCTTCGACCTCACCGAGTTCGTGGGCCAGAAAGTCAACGTGGCCGTCCGCTACACCAGCAGCACTTCGGTGGCCCCGACCGTCGAAGTCAAGAACATGACGGTGCGCTCCACCTACTACGCTGACCTCTACGCATTTGCCAAGGGCGACGCAGGCTACACCAAGGTGACCAGCTTTGCCGGCGAAGGCGAATACGTGTTTGCCGGCCTCGGCGTCGACGGCCAGTATTATCCGTTCGGCAAGACGACCAGCGAGACGAAGAGCTACGGCTACATGTATCCGAGCGCAATCGCAGTGACCGACGGCGTCATCTCGCTCGCCGACGGTGCCGACCAGGCCGTCACGGTGACGGCTTCGGGCGACAACTTCGTGCTCAAGAACGCATGGGGCAAATACATCTACATGTCCGGCACCTACGACTCGTTCCAGTTCTCGACCGACGAGCCGACCGAAAGCAGCGAATGGAGCATAACGAGCAACGGCAACGGCACCTTTGCTGTGGTCAACGTCGATAAGGAGAAAGCCGCCAAGCTGACCATCTATAACGGCTCCTACTCCTACGGCTGCTACGCCGAAACCCGATACACGCCTCTGGCTTCCTACGCTCTGACCGGCGATGCCGGCAACGGCGGATTCACCACTATCGACACCAATCTCGACGGCCTGTCGTATGTGTGGAGCTGGGATTCGAAATTCGGCTGGAAAGCATCGGGCTACGTCAGCAAGGTAAACCACGAGACCGAGTCGTGGCTCGTATCGGAGGCCATCGACCTGAGCGAGGTCGCATCGGCTTACCTCGACTTCGACTGCGCCATCAACTACCTCAATGGCAACGAACTGTCGGACTATCTGAACGTTTACATCTCGACCGATTATGCCACTATCAACAAGAGCCTCAAGGCCGCAAGCGTCAATGCCAACAAGTCGGCACTCTACGTCTTCGACGGTTCCGAATGGGTGCTCTACACCAACGCCGACGCCACGGTCGAAGTGGTTGAGCCGCAGCTCTACACCACGCTCGGCAGCAGCAAAATCGACGAGCCCAAGACCGTTCTGCCCACCTATCTGGCCGGCAAATATCCTTACGCTTCGGTCGAAGACCGCGTGGTTGTGGTCTACAGCGCAGCGTCCGGCATGGTGGCCGCCGACTACGTCAAGTCCGAGCAGGGCTGGGAGCCGGCATCGGTTCTGAGCGTGGCCAAGTGCAGCTTCTCGCTCGAAGCCGGCGCATGGACGCCCAACGTCAGCAGTTATCTTGAGTCGACGCTCATGGGCGACGAGGCCGGCTTTGTGGCCTACGACGTGGCGCTCGACGGGCTCACCTACGTGTGGTCCAACACCACCTCGTATGGCTGGAAGGCTTCGGGATATTCGAGCGGCAACAAGAACACCGACAGCTATCTGGTGTCGCCCGTAATCAAGCTAACCCGCGCCAAGGCTCCGGTGCTGTCGTTCGAAGAGGCAATCAACTACGCGAGCGGTGCCGACGTCAACGACTACTGCACAGTCCTGGTTTCGACCAACTTCGAGGGCGACCCCTCGGCCGCCGCATGGAACAAGCTCGAACTCGAGACGCGCGCCAGTGGTTCGGACTGGACCTTCGTTACGGTGTCCGACATCGACCTGAGCGTATACTGCGGCAGCGAAATCGTCATAGCATTCCGCTACACAAGCGATGCCGACGCCGCCACGACATGGGAGTTCAAGAACCTTTCGGTTTCCGAAAAGGCTGAATAGACCATAGCGGCGCATCTGCCCGCACACCACACATCAGGCCTGCCTTTGCACACGTGCAAGGGCAGGCCTTTTTGCTGCCCGCTCCGGGAGGAATCCCGCAGCCTGTCGGCGCACAAAATGCGGCCGGCCTTTTGAATTGTCAAAATATTGCACCAAATTTGCCGCTGTAATTAACAAATCTTAAAAACCGGATGCGCATGAATTGACTCTACTCTAATTTCAACTTATCAAGACGAATGAAATATTTGAAATCTTATGCCGATGAAGACCTCGTTGGGCTTTATCTGAGCGGAAGAGCAGAGTGTCTGGACATACTGATCGAGCGTCATCGCAACCGTATCTTATCCTACATCATAATGAACGTCCGTCGTCGCGACGTGGCCGACGACATCTTTCAGGAAGCCATCATCAGGGTGTTCCTGTCGCTGCGCGCGGGCCGATACAGCAGCAAGGGCAAGTTCCTCTCGTGGGTCATCCGCATCGCCCACAACCTGATTGTGGACGGCTACCGGCGCAGCCGTCATCGGCAGATGGTATACAACGACGCCACGCCCATCGAACTTTTTGTGGACGACGAGCATCTGGCCGACACGTCGCGCGAAAACCAACTGGTTGAGCAGCAGCAGCTTGTGGAGCTGACCGACATGGTCCATTCGCTGCCCGACACCCAGCGACAGGTCATCGAGATGCGCCACTATCGCGAAATGTCGTTCAAGGAGATTGCCGAAGAAACCGACGTCAGCATCAACACCGCGCTGGGCCGAATGCGCTACGGCCTCATCAACCTGCGCCGCATGATGGTGGAGCGCAACAGTGTGTGCGTCTGACGTGCGCATCGGCAAACTCGGGAAAAAAGGGCAGTGCCCGTGCGGCGCTTCTGCGTATCTTTGTCGCATGGCCAAGGCATGCAGGCCGGCGCGGCAGGTCCGGCAATTCACACTTTTCTTGCTTATGCTGATGCCCCGTGTGGCTTCGGCACAGTGGCTTGTGTCCGACAGCGCGACGTCGGCGGCCCTGGAGCCGATGCAGGCGCGCCGGCGCAATGTGGTGGCCGAATATCTCGAAGGCGACAGCACCTACTGGCGGCGGACCATGGGCCGGCTGCTGCTGCGCCCCGTGCGCCGCACCAAGGCCGACGACGGGAGCATCGACCGCTACAACCATCTGGCAGGCAGGCGCGTGGGCAGCGTCCGCATCATCGTCCTGCCGCCATTCGCGACGTCGGTGGCCGACACGGTGGTGCAGGCCGATGCCACTCTGTTCGAGCGCATCGGCAACCGCCTGCGCTTCCCGACGCTCCGCAGTGTCATCCGCAGCAACATGACTCTGGAGCCGGGCGGCACGGTGGGCGAATATTCGATTTATGAGAACGAACGCCTGCTGCGCGGCCTCAATTTTGTCAACGACGTCTCCATCACGCCCACGCTCACGGCCGACAGCTCGGCGGTCGACCTGCTCGTGGTGGTTCAGGACCGGCTGCCGCACGCCGTGTCGGGCGACTTCAACACAAGCCGCCAGCGCCTGTCGGTCTACAGCCGCAACGTGTTCGGCACCGGCCTCACCATCGGCACCGATCTGATTGACTACAAGGGCGATCCGGGCTACAGGCTGTGGTGCGGATACACCAACATCGCCCGCCGCTTTGTCAACGCCTCGCTCAGTTACTATTCGGCCGACACCACGCGCCACCTCAGCCTCGAAGTGCAGCGTCTTTTTCAGCGCTCGCCCTACCGTCTGGCCGGCGGCCTGCTGGTCAACCGCTCGTTTGCCAACCTGCCCGACAGCTATATGACCCGCTACGAGTGGCACCGCACCTACAACTTCCTCTATTCCAACCTCTGGGCGGGCTGCCGCTTTGGCCGCGGCACAATGCTCGACCGGCCTCAGCTCTACGTCCTGATGCAGCACATCTGCTTCGTGGTCAGCCCGTTCGGCTACGAGCCCGACACCCTCCACAGCCTCGACCCGGCGCTCTCCGACGCCAATTCGCTCTTCGGGGCCGTGGCGCTCGGCCGCCGGACGTTCGTGCGCAAGCGACTGGTCTACTCGGCCGGCCGCACCGAGGACATCCCGCTGGGCCACCTGATATTGGCCTCGGGAGGAGTGTGCTTTTCGCAGGGCGACGCCAGGCCATATTTCGGCTTCGCGGCCTCGGCCGCGCGCACCCTGTGGCACGACGGCTACATCTGGGCCAAGCTGTCGGCCGAAGTGTGGCCGCAGCGCAGCAACGCCGGCACGCGCAAGGGCAAGGGAGCGGCCGCCCTCGACGTGCAGATGTTCTCGCCGCTGCTGAGGCTCTCGCACTCCTCGGCCCGATTCTTCCTCAACGCCGGCTACGTCCGCGGCTTCGGGCGCGACAGCATCGAATCCATCGGATTCAGAGGGATGCGGCAGGGCAAGCCATTCCTCGACAACTCGATTCGCGGCACGCAGAAACTCTTTTTCTCGTCCGAGGCCGTCGCCTTCACGCCCGTCAGCACGGCCGGGTTCCGCCTGTCGTTCTTCACCTTTGCCGACGCCGGCTGGATCAGCCGTTCGGTGCGCGAACTGATGCAGACGCAGAACCACTATTCGTGCATCGGCTTCGGCACGCGCCTGCGCAACGACCGCCTCGTCTTCGGCACGCTCCAGATCAAGTTCGGCATCGCCCTGACGCACAACTCGTCCAACTTCGTTGACGTGTCGTCGCAGTCGATGCCGTCGTTCAGCGACTTTGCGCCGTCGACTGCTTTTCTCGACGTTTTTAAATGATATGTCTCCAAGTGTCGAAAAACAGTGCGCAGTGCCCCGCAGCCCCCGCCGAACGTGAGAAAAGGTGTGTTAAATAGATTAAAATTCGTTCAACTTTATTACATTTGCCATCCGAAAAGGCTATCAAATGCATTTAACTGACTTGACATATATAACTGAAGTCTGCGGAGGCGACAAGGAATCTATCGGCGAGCTGATAGATATTTTTGTGGAGCAGGTCGACGAGTTCAACGGTCTTTTTGCCAAGCACTATCGCGACGCCGAGTGGCGTCCGTTGGCAGCCGTGGCCCACAAGGCCAAGTCGTCGGTGGCGTCGCTCGGCCTCGCGGCCCTGGCCGACGACATGAAGCGCCTCGAGCTGGTCTGCAAGCAGCTTCACCGCCGCCAGCTTGCCGAGAGCGGCACGGCCGAGACCGATGCCGCCGTGGCGCAGATAGACCGCGATCTGTCGCACTATCAGCCCGACATGGTCAGCTGGGTCAGGCAGTCGGCATCGACCGAGACCGTCGTCCGCCTGCTCGACAACTTCGGCCGTCAGACGCGGATAGCAGTGGAAGAATTGAAAGACAAGGCATTATAAAACTTAAACGCTATGATTAACATTAACGAATCCAACGGAAGAACTGTGATGGAAGTGGTCGAAACCAACAGAATAACTGTGGTCAATGCCGGCGAACTCAAGACGGCGCTCGGCGAGCAGCTGCGGGCCAAGGGCCGTTCTGTCCTGCTCGACCTGTCCGAAATAAAATATATGGATAGCACCGGCATCAGCGTCCTCATCAGCGCTCTCAAGACTTCGCGCGAAAACGGCTCGGCGTTCGCCATTCGCGGCATCAACCCCGAAGTGGGCAAGGTGCTTTCGCTCATGAAGCTCGATACGGTTTTCGACATCGAAGACTGAGACCGCAGTTCCGCCCGACCATAATAAAAGAGAATAATATTTCACCCATCACACCGCAAAGCGCACGCCCGGCCGTGGCTCTGCGGTGATTTTTTTGATAGGGTAGGGCGAATAATTACAAGCCGAAATCAAACGTAAATCAATCGGTAATTTTACAAAGCCTAATTCCTACCCAATAAGTAAAGAAAATTATTCAACGCAATGAAATCATCAATGATTTTAGCTATCTTGCTTTCATCTGGGTCAAGGCTTAACATAGCATAACCACATTTCGAGTAACGAACAATGTTAGTAAAATTAAAAATAGCGAACATTATGAAGAATGTTATTACCTTATTATTCTGTACAGTTGCATTTGTTATGGCATCTTGCACACTCTCTAACGAGGAAAAGGCTGAGAAATTGATCAAAGAGACGCTTAAAGATTATCTATTTCACCCAGATTCTTATGAGCCTCTATTGACAAGGGTTGATAGTATGTTCGTAGATATATCTGTTATTGAGCCTGTTATGGAAACATGCGAACATATCAAAAATATAATGCCTAAGATTAATGACTGTAAAAGAGAAATTAAATACGCTGAATCTTCGATGAATCTTTGGAGTCCAGAATCATATGATTCTCAATACACTCGTAGGCAATATGCGCAAGCAAAAAAAGAAAAAGAAGAAATCGAATCTGATTTAAATAAATATAACAAGAAACTTTCGGCACATTTGGCTTCTCTGAAAAAAAATATTGCTAAATATCACAAAGGAGAATTTGTCGGATGGGCTGTTTCTCATAGATTTCGGAGTCTTAATCGCCTTGGTGTAATGAACATTCCGGGAGAAATGATTTTCTTTTGCGATAAAGAGTTTACAACTTGTGAGTGTTATGAGGTTGATAAGTTTGAGAAGTTTGTAAAAATCTTGAAAGTTGTAGATGAAGCTACATCTGATGAAGATATAATGGATTATTTTAATGAATAACTTTTAGTTATAATTCCATCAACATCCCACGATTCCTTTAAAAGTCATTCACAACCAGCTCAAAAAAACAGGGCTGACCCCGAGTGTGCGGAGTCAGCCCTGCTTTTTATGATTTGCGCTCAAAGCCCGCGTTCATGCGCGGCTGGCCTGGCTGTTCTCTTCGTCCTGCATCTGGTCTATCAGGAAGTGCAGGCGGTTTTCGAGGTTGACCTTGGCCACACTCGAGTCGATGTCGAGGTAGAGCAGGCTTGTCTGCGGGCAGATTTTCTTGAGCCGGTTCTCGATGCCTCGGGCCACAATGTGGTTGGCGATGCAGCCGAAGGGCTGGAGGCACACCACGCGGTCGATGCCTTGGCGGCTCAGTTCCATCACTTCGCCGGCAATCAGCCAGCCCTCGCCAAACTGGTTGACAAGGTTGAGTACTCGTGAGGCGTCTTTGGCCATCTCGAAGATGTCGCTTTCGGGGCGGTAGAATCTGAAGCGGCGGTTGATGGCGTTCCATGCGCGCCCTTTGTGGTTGACGTAGTGGCGCAGGCCGCTTGTGAAGATGCGTTCCATCAGTCCGGCGCGCTCGATGTTGTCTTTGTGGTTGACCTTGTTGTTGACGAACACCTGCAGCAGGAAGCTGAACAGCGACGGCACCACCACTTCGATGCCGCGCTGCTGGAGCCACTCGGTGATGTGCAGCTGGCCGAATGAGTTGTATTTGATGTATATCTCGCCAATCAGGCCCACCACTTTGGGCTCTACGGCCTTTATTTCCATCGAGTTGTATTCGTCCACGGCGCGTGCGAGCATGTCCTGCATCTCCTTTTCGCGCATCTGCTCCAGGGCTTCGACGCCCATCTGCAGATAGCGGTCGGTGATGGCCTGCGTGGTGCCGGGCGTCTTTTCGCGCACCACCATGGCGCGGTGCATGGCTCCGATGCTTTCGGTGTAGTGGACCACTTTGAGGGCCAGCGCAAGGGCTTCTTTCCAGTCGGCGGCAAAGGCGGGCTGCTCGTTGCCGTAGGCCGTGCCCGTGTTGAGCGACAGGACGGGCACGTCGGCAAATCCGGCCGTCACCATGGCGTTCTTGATGAGTGCCAGATAGTTGGTGGCGCGGCATTGTCCGCCGGTCTGGGTGATGCCCACCACATATTTGTCGCGGTCGTCGCGGTGCGCCAGCAGGAATTTCATGATGTCGCCCAGGACGATGGTGGCCGGATAGCACACTTCGTTGTGGCCGTATTGCAGGCCGAGCTGAATCGACTCTTCGTCGGGCTTGGGCAGATTCCGGAACCGGAAGCCGAGGCGGTTGAAGTAGGTGGGCAGCAGCGGCGACAGCGTGTCGGAGAACCACGGGATGACCACCGTGCGCTCGGTTTTCTCGCGTTCGGTGAACGAGTTGTGGAGCGAGTGGTATTCGCCCTTGTTGCGCTTGAGCTTCATGGCGCGGCTCTGTGTCAGCGATTCGATGAGCGAGCGCAGGCGCAGGCGCACCGAGCCGGGGC
>CALYZD010000030.1 GCA_945607565.1 uncultured Bacteroidales bacterium
TCGTCGAAAACGGACGGGGGGATAGAAAGTAAAACGCCCGTCGCAGGCCGGTGGTGGCTTGCGGCGGGCGGTGTTGCTATGCTTGCGGTGGCTCAGAGGCTGTAGGCGTCCAGCTCGGCCACGGCGGCGTGCAGGTCGCGCTCGGCGGCCAGTGTGCGTGCCTCGGCCTGGTATACGAACTGCATCTCGCGCAGATAGTCGACCAGCGACAGGTGGCCGGCCTCCAACGCCTTGCGCAGCAGGGCCCTGTTGCCGTGCAGGTCAGCAGCTTCGCGCAGTGCGGCGGCTGTGTGGAGCGAGCTCAGGGCGCGGTCGTAGCAGCTGCGCAGGTCGGCATAGAGCTGTGCCAGGGCGTCGTCGGCCTCGGCCTGGGCCGTGGCGGCCTGCGCTTTGGCCTGACGCGTGCGGTTGGCGTTCTCCCACAGCGGAATGCTGATGCCCACCTTGATGCCCCGGAAGCTCTCGTCGTCGGTCTTCTCGCTCATGTAGCCGGCCGACAGCCGCGGCAGCGCCAGCGAGCGGCTGAGCCTGACGCTGTGCCGCCGCATCTCCACCTCCGACTGCAGCAGCTGCATCGCGGGGCTGGCCTGACGTGCCTGCTCGAACCACAGGTCGAAGTCGTCGGGCAGCACCACTGCGGCAAACGAGTCGGCCTCGAAGGCCAGTGGCCGGTTGCCGTTGATGCGCTGAAGGGCGGTGCGCACGCGGGCCTGCTCGGTTTCGGCTTCGGCCAGGTCGGCTTGGGCCTCGGCCAGGCTGAAGCGTGCCTTGCCAGCGTCTATGGCGCCCGCCGTGCCTTCGGCCATCCTGCGCTCGGTCAGCTCGGCTATGCTTGTGGCGTCGGCCAGCTGCCGGCGTGCAAGGTCGGTCATGGCGTTGCGGTAGACCATCTCCACCAGCGTCAGCTTGGCCTCCAGCAGCAGACGCAGCCGTTCGGCACGAGCGCGCAGGTCGGCATTGGCGGCCTCGATGCGCGCCATGCGGCTGCGGTGGACGTAGCTGGTGGGGAAGTCGAATTCCTGGCTGACGGCAAAGTCGATGCGCTTGCCCACGGCCGACGGGTCGCCCCAGAGGTAGCCGAACTCCACTTCGGGGTCGGGCGGAGTGATGCCCGTGCGGCCGGCGGCGCGCTCGGCTTCGGCGCGGCAGGCAGCGGCCCGCAGGGCCGTGCTGTTGGTTTCGATCTGACGCAGGGCACGGTCGTAGTCCTGCGCGCACAGCGGCGCGGCGCAGAGGCCGGCCAGTGTGCATGCTATGATGGCTTTCGTGTTCATTGTCTGTGTCGTTTTTGTTGGAAGATCTGATACACCATCGGCACCACGAATATGTTGAGCAGCGTCGATGTCAGCAGGCCGCCCAGCACCACCACCGCCATCGGGCTCTGAATCTCGTTGCCCGACTTGTCGGCGCCTGCCACCAGCGGGATGAGTGCCAGAGCGGCCGTCAGTGCCGTCATCAGTATGGGGTTCAGTCTGTCGGCCGACCCTTCGATGATGGTGTCGAGCACGGGCAGACCCTGCCGGCCCAGGTGCTCGTATTTGGAGACGAGCAGTATGCCGTTGCGCGTGGCGATGCCGAAGAGCGTTATGAACCCGATGATGGACGGGATGCTGACCACGCCCGAGGTCAGCCACACGGCCAGCACGCCGCCTATGAGCGCCAGAGGCAGGTTGAGCAGGATGATGGCCGCCAGCGAGGCGTCTCTGAACTCGCCCAGCAGCAGCATGAAGATGATGCCGATGGCCGCCAGCGACGCCAGCATCAGCGTGCGCGAGGCCGACTGCGCGCTCTCGAACTGCCCGCCGTATTCGATGCGGTAGCCCTCGGGCAGCGCTATCTGCGAGCCTATGGCCGAGCGTATGTCGTCGACCACGCCCGCAAGGTCGCGCCCCTGCACGTTGGCCGAGATGACCAGCTTGCGCTGCACGTTCTCGCGCGAGATGGAGCCCGGCCCTCCCGCCGACACTATGTCGGCCACCTCTTCGAGCGGCACTTTCTGTCCGTCGCCGGTGTCTATCAGTGCCGTGCGGATGCGGTCGATGCTGCCCACGTAGCGGTCGTCGAGGCGCAGCACAAGGTCGAAGCTGCGCTGTCCCTCGTAGATGTCGGCCATTTTCTGCCCCACAAAGGCGTTGGCCACAAAGGCGTTGAACTGCTCTATGCCGATGCCGTAGCGCGCCAGGCGGCCGCGGTCGGCCCTGATCTGCAGCTGGGGCGTCTCGGTCTGCTGCTCCACGTTGACGTCAACCAGGCCGTCGATGTGGCCTACGGCCGCCCTGATGTCGGTGCCTATGGCCTGCATCCGGCTCAGATCGGTGCCGAAGAGCTTGATGGCTATGTTGGCGCGCGTGCCCGACAGCATGTGGTCTATGCGGTGGCCGAGCGGCTGGCCCACGGTGGCCGCTATGCCCGGTATGGATGCCAGGGTGGCCCTGACGTCGGCCATGAACTCGTCTTTGCTGCGGCCGCCGAGGCTGAAGTTGACGTCTATCTCGGCACTGTTGGTGGCCTGCGAGTGCTCGTCCAGCTCGCCGCGTCCGGTGCGCCGCGACGTGCTGCTCACCTCGGGTATCTTCAGCAGCTCGCGCTCCATGGCGTTGCCCAGCTCGTTGCTCACGTCGAGCGACACGCCCGGGCGCGTCACCGCCGATATGGTGAGCGAGCCTTCGTTGAACTCGGGCAGGAAGCTGCGGCCCATGCGCGCAAACAGCACTACCGCCACCACAAGCAGCGCGGCCGTGACGCTCAGCACCGCCCGCCGGTGACCGAGCGCCCGGGCCAGCATGCGGCGGTAGCCTTGGGCAAGGCCGCGGCTCAGCCGGTTCTCGCTGACGTTGCGGTCGAGGTAGCGGTCGCCGCTCAGGACAAGGCGGCACATGAGCGGCGTCACAGTCATGGCCACCACCAGCGACATGAACAGCGACACTATGTAGGTGATGCCGAGCGGCTTGAGCATGCGCCCCTCCATGCCCGAGAGGAAGAACAGCGGCACGAACGCCACCATGATGATGAACGTGGCGTTGAGGATGGATGCGCGTATCTCTTTCGAAGCCTCGAAGATGACGTCGAGGGCAGGCCGGCGGCTCTCGGGCGGCAGTGCGCGGTTCTGGCGCAGACGCTTGTAGACGTTCTCGACGTCGATTATCGCGTCGTCGACCAGCGAACCGATGGCTATGCACATCCCGCCAAGGGTCATGGTGTTGATGTTCATGCCCATCAGGTGGAGCGCCACCAGCGTGCCCAGCAGCGACAGCGGTATGGCCACCACCGAGATGACCGTGGTGCGGAAGCTGCCGAGGAACAGGAAGAGCGTGACGATGACGAACAGCGCGCCCTCGACCAGCGCCCGCCCCACATTGCCCACCGACGCTTCGATGAAGTCGGCCTGGCGGAAGATGCGGCTGTCGATGGTCACGTCGGGCGGCAGCGACTTGCGGATGTCCTCCAGGTTGCGCTCGATGTTCTCGGTGACGCGCAGCGTGTTGACGTTGGGCTGCTTGGATATGGACAGTATGACGCAGGGCCTTGCGCAGTGCGATGCGTAGCCCATCTTCTGGGCGCTGCCTATGGTCACGCGGGCCACGTCGCCTATGGTCACGGGGCGGCCGCCGGGGCCCGGCCCCACGAGCGTGGCGGCCAGAGCCGTCGTGTCGGCCGTGCGTGCCATGCCGCGTATGGCGTATTCGTTGCCATAGTCGCGCACCACGCCGCCGGCCGAGTTGTCCGCCGCCTGACGGCACGCCTCGGCCAGCCGCTCCATGCTCACGCCGTAGGCGTTCATCTTCAGGGGGTCGGCCAGAACCTGATACTGCTTGTAGTCGCCGCCTATTATCGTCACCTGCGACACGCCGCCCGTGGCCAGTATGGCCGGCTTGACCACCCAGTCGGCCAGGGTGCGCAGCTGCATCATCGATGTGCTGTCGGCCTGCATGCCCACAAACAGTATCTCGCCCATCACGCTCGACTGCGGCGCCAGCACGGGGGTGATGCCCTGGGGCAGCGTGCCGGCCAGCACCATCATCTTCTCGCTCACCGTCTGGCGTGCCTTGTAGATGTCGGTGCCCCAGTCGAATTCGACCCACACGAACGACACGCCGCTGCTCGACGACGAGCGCACGCGACGCACGTCGGTGGCTCCGTTCACGGCCGTCTCTATCGGGAATGTCACCAGGCGCTCCACTTCTTCGGCGGCCATGCCGCCGGCGTCGGTCATCACCACCACGGTGGGGGCGGTCAGGTCGGGAAAGACGTCAATGTCCATCCGCTCGGCCGCAAAGAGCCCTGCCAGTGCTATGGCTGCGGCTCCCGCCAGCACCGTTAGCCGGTTGTGGATGGAGTGTTTTATCATGTTGTTGATGAAGTTCATTGTGCAGATGCTTTAGGGGTTTGTCAGTGTGCATGGCCCGAGTGCGCGTCGAGGGCGGCCGCCCCCTGTGCCAGCTTGACCATGATGGCGCCGCGCGTCACTATGCGTTCGCCCGCTTCGAGGCCGCGGGTCACCTGCGTGCGCAGGCCGTCGGTGATGCCGCATTCTATCTCGCGCTTCTCAAAGAGCTCGGGCGTGCGCTGCACGAACACGAAGCGGCTGCCCATCTCTTCGGCTATGGCGCCGTTGGGCACGCTCAGCACGGGCCGCGCCTGCTGCAGCACTATGTAGGTGTCCACCATGGTCCCGGGCACAAAGAGCCGTGTGCTGTCGGTGGCAAAGGTCACTGCCAGCAGCGGACTGCCGGACGTGCCGTGCTGCCCGGCCGACACCACGCGTCCGCCTATGTCGGCCAGTGTCAGTGTGCCGTGCGCTCCGCCGAAGTGTGCCGATGCGAGGTGTCGCAGCATGGGGGCGTGGCGTGCGGGCACCAAGGCCTGCAGCCACAGGCTGCCGCCGCGCGCCACCTGTGCCAGTGGCTGGCCTGCCTCCACGTGCTGCCCGTTGGTCACCAGCAGCTGCCGCACATATCCCGCCACGGGCGACGCCACCTGCGCCCGGCCGCACAGGCCGTTGCGGAGCAGATTGTCGTAGGCGGCCTTGGCCTTCGCATAGTCGGCGCGGGCCTGCTGCAGCTCGGCCTGGGTCACTATGCGGTCGGCGGCCAGAGCCTCGCACCGCTCGTGGTCGGCGCGGGCGCGCTCGTAGTCGGCCTGGGCCTGGCTGAAGAGCACCAGCATGTCGTCGGTGGCCGAGTTGCCGCCGCTGATGGTCATCAGCGTCTCTCCGGCGCCTATGTCGACGCCCTCGGCCAGCGACGGGCCGAGTGTCACCGTGCCCGATGCCTTGGCAGTCAGCGTCAGCATGTCGGTGGGGGCGGGCATCACAAGCGCCTGTGTGGCTATCACCTGGCCCATGGGTGCGCGCCTGACGCTGTCGGTGGCAAAGTCCACGCGCCAGCTCTGCTCCTTGCTGAAGCTGATGCAGCCTTCGCTCTCGGCGGCCTGAGCCGCTGCCGCGTGGTGTGCCTTGTGCTCGGTGTCGAACACTTCGATGCGCGGCAAGGTCACGGTGCCCGATGCCTTGGGGTGCTCTATGCGCAGTTCAAGGCTGCCGTGCCCGGTGGCATCGGGCGTCAGGCTCAGGGTGTAGATGCCCGGCGCCGAGGCCTCGGCCGTGGCTGTGGCGGCCTCGCGTCCGCCTATGGTCAGCCGCGCCTTCAGGGTGGCGCCGTCCATCGGGGCAAAGTCGGCGGTGGTGCTCAGGTGGGCAAGCACGTGGCTTGCATGGCCGGCCACCAAGGGCTGCGCCTCGGCGTAGACCTCGATGCCTGCCGCGTAGGCGGTCAGCTGCAGAGTCTCGTTGTGGCTGTGGCCGGCGTGGGCTTCGGCACCGTGAGCGTCGGCGTGCCCGGTGTGGTTGTGGTTGTGGTCAGCGCACGATGCGCAGACCGTGGCAGCCCATGCGCCTATGGCAATGGCTGCTGTGGCATATCTGTTCATGTCGGTTGTTCTGTTAGTGTGTTGTCGATGCCGGGCCGGCGGCCGCATGGCTGTGGCTGTGCGGCGGCTGCGCCTCGCGGCTGTGCGGGCGCGGCGCGCACGGCCGGTGCCGCTGTGGCGGCCGGTCGCGGTGTTCTGATGTGCGGTTGGCTGCGGCCGTGTGGCCGTGTGCCGGCGTGTGTCAGGCGCGCGGAGGAGCGCGCATGCTGCGGCAGCCTCCGGTGTGGCGGCTGTGCAGGCTCACGGCCAGTGGGTGGTGCAGCGGGGCGGCCTCGGCCTCGGCGGGCTGTGGCGCGCCGGCGTGGGCTGCGGCGGTGGCCGCAGGGTCGGGTGCGGGCTGTGGGGCGCAGGCTGTCCGTGTGCCGTGGGTGCGCACGGTCAGTGCGTGGTTGTGCTCTATGGGGCAGCAGCCGTCGGCGTCGTCAGTGGGGGCGGCGGGCAGGCCGGGCTGTGCGGGCTGCTCGCACTGGCAGCAGTGGTGCATCAGCTCGTCGATGGCCACTATCGTGTGGTGATGGTGGTGGTGCGGCACGATGCTCTGGACCGTCATCAGTATGCCGGCCAGCATCACAAGTGTCTGTCTGATAGTGTTGCCCATGTAGCTGCTGTGTGGCCTGCCGTGCCTGCGGGTGCGGTGGCGGCGGCCGTGGCTGCAAATGTAGCTCATTGCGCAGTCAAAAGCAAGCGAGGCCGGCAGGCCGCTCTGCGGTCTGCCGGCCTCGGCCGTGTGGGGTGTGCGGTGGCGGGCGGTGCGCTCAGCGGGTGGCGGGCAGAGCCTCCACGGCCACTATCTCGGGCACCATGCGCCTGACCATCTGCTGCACGCCGTTGGTCATGGTCTGATAGCTCTTGTTGCAGGTGGAGCAGGCTCCGCTGAGGCGCACTATGGCGTGCATCTCGCCGGTTATCTCCACCAGTTCTATGTCGCCGCCGTCGGCATTGAGGTAGGGGCGTATCTGCTCCAGCGCCGCACGCACGCGGCTCTCGATGTTGCTGTCGGTGTGGTTCATGGCAGTGGGTGTGGGTTAACGGTTGGCTTGTTCGGTCTGTTCCACCACTCGGGCTGCCAGGTCGGCAAAGATGCGGCCCGTCAGGCTGTCGGCGTCGAGGGCTGCCGGAGTGCCTTGGTCGCCGTCTTCGCGTATGCTCTGCACTATGGGCACTTCGGCCAGCAGCGGCAGGTTCATTTTCTGGGCCAGGGCGCGCGTGCCTCCCTGCCCGAATATGTAGTAGCGGTTCTGCGGCAGTTCGGCGGGCGTGAACCACGCCATGTTCTCCACCAGGCCTATGATGGGCACGTCCACCTTGGGGTTGCGGAACATGCTGATGCCTTTGATGGCGTCGGCCAGGGCCACCTTCTGAGGCGTCGACACCACCACCGCGCCGCTGAGCTTCACCAGTCCCACGAGCGATATGTGGATGTCGCTGGTGCCCGGCGGCATGTCTATCAGCAGGTAGTCGAGCTCGCCCCAATCGGCCTCGGTCAGCAGCTGGCGGAGGGCGTTGGTGGCCATTGCTCCGCGCCACACCACGGCGTCTTCGGCGTTGACGAAATAGCCGATGCTGAGCATCCGCACGCCGTAGCGCTCCACGGGTTCCACCATGTCGTGCCCTTCGCTGCTGCGGGGCGACAGGCCCGGGCGAGCGTCGGCCGTGCCCAGCATTATGGGCACCGAGGGGCCGAAGATGTCGGCGTCCAGCAGGCCCACGCGGTAGCCCGCCTGTGCCAGTGCCACGGCAAGGTTGGCCGTCACGGTCGACTTGCCCACGCCGCCCTTGCCCGAGGCCACGGCTATGGTGTGCCTGATGCCGGGCAGCGGTCGCGGGCCGGCGGGCGCCTGCCTCTGCCTTATCTTAACGAATATGTTGCCGTCTATCTCCACGTCGGCGCCCACGTGGGTGCGTATGGCCTCGGCGCACATGCGCTTGAGCGTGCCCGTCAGAGGGTCGTTGGGGCGGTCGAAGATAAGGCTGAAGCTGATGCGCTTGCCATTGATGCGTATGTCGTCCTCGACCATGCCGAGTTCGACTATGTTCTTTCCCTTTTCGGGGTGGATCACCTTGCTGAGTGCCTCGGTGACGAGGGCAGGATAATATGCCATGTTAATCTTGTTTTTGGTCGGTTTGATGCGCCGGGCGAGTGCGGATGCCCACGCCGCGGCCGGCACTGTGGTAATTGTCGAATTCTATCTCCACGTCAGGCTCTTCGAGGCTGCGGTGTTCGAGCCCGAAGCTGACGTACTTGATGCTCAGTCCGTAGTCTATCCACTTGCTCTCGTAGAAGGTGCGTATGCCCAGAATGGGGTCGTCGAAGTCGGAGTGGTAGAGGTCGTCGAGCATGACGGCGGGCTCTATGCCGTTGCGCTGCAGCAGGTGCTGCACATAGGTCAGCAGAAAGCGGCTGTCGGTCTTGAGGTGCACCAGGCCTCCGCTCTTGAGGAACTGCATGTATCGCGTCAGCATCAGCGTGCCCACAAGGCGTTTGCGGGCCTTCTTCATCTGCGGGTCGGGGAAGGTTATCCACACTTCGTCCACCTCGTCGGGCGCAAAGAAGCGCTCGATGAATTCGATGCGTGTGCGCACGAAGGCCACGTTGCGCAGACCCTCGTCCATGGCCTGACGCGCGCCGGTGTGCATGCGCGCTCCCTTGATGTCGATGCCGATGAAGTTCTTGTGCGGGAAGAGCTTTGCCAGCCCCACCGTGTATTCGCCCTTGCCGCATCCGAGCTCGAGCACTATCGGATTGTCGTTGCCGAAAAACGCCCGGCCCCAGCGTCCGCGATTGACGAAGCCGCCCTCGCGCAGGTCGTCGAAGTCGGCCTGGAACACGTGGTCGAATGCGGCCATTTCGGCGAATTTCTTCAGTTTGTTCTTTCCCAATGTCTTCTGGTGTGTTTGTGGTGTGATGCGGGTCTACTGTGCGGTGCGTGCCTTGGGCTGCTCCGAGGGGCACACCCTGAGCCCCACAGCCTCTATGCCTCTGATGTCGTCGGCGCGCATTCCGTGCTGCGCGCGGAATATGTATCGTCCGGGCTGCGCGAAGCGTGCTCCGGCGCGGTAGGGGCACTGCAGGGTGTAGTAGCTGCCCCAGCCCTCGCCCAGCCAGCGGCCGTCGGGGCGTGCCAGGATGCACTCGAGGGTGTCGGTGGTCTGGTTGCCGTCGGGCGATATGATGTTGACGAAGAGCCACAGGTTGCCGTAGGCGTAGTCGGGGTGGTTGCGCACCTGCATCCACAGGTCGTAGGGCACTGTGGCGTCGTCTATATCGACGCGGAAGACGGCGAGCGAGTCGGCGCTCCAGCCGTCTTCGGGCATGTGCACAAAGGTGTTGTAGATGTCGTTGCTGCCGCAGGCAGCAAGCAGCAGTGCTGCTGCCGCGGCTGCCACACTGCTGCGTATTGTCTTGCTTGTCACCATATAGCGGTCTGTGCTGTGTTTTCAGTCTTTGCTTTCGGGTGTGCCGGCGGGTGTGCCGCCTCCCTGTCCGTCGGGGCGGCTGCCTCCCTGCATGCGGCCTCCTCCCTGGCCTTGGCGGCGGCGGCCTCCTCCCTGCCGGGGCTGGCGTCGGCTGTCGGCCGTGCGCTCGTGCTGCGGCTGCTGCTCGCCGTCTGCGTCTGCGGGTGCCGCCGGCTGACGGTCGGCGCGGTCAGGCGCCGCTGCCTGCCTTGGCTGACGGCGCTGTCCGCCTTCTGACGTGCCGCCCTGGCGCTGGCCATGCGGCTGCTGTCCGCCTCGCCTGCCTTTCTTGCCTCGGCCGCGCTTCTTGTTCTGGTCGTCGAAGCGCGTCAGGTCGTCGAGCTCCACCACGTTGGAGTAGCCCGTGTCGTCGGTCACGGCCGCCATGGTCTCGAGGCCCTGCAGTTTGTCGGGCTTGCGGCCGCAGGCGTTCATCTCCATCACTTCCTTGACCTTGGCCACTTCGAGCCCCACTATGTTGCTGGGCGTGTCTTTCTGCGGCGTGTACCACATGATGCCCTTGAAGATGTCGGACTTGAAGTAGTAGTAGGTGCCTTCGGCCGATTCGAGCGGCACGTCGGTGGGCGGGAAGCTGCGCATGGCGTCGAGGTAGGCGTCGAGCTCGTAGTTGAGGCAGCACTTGAGCTTGCCGCACTGGCCTGCCAGCTTCTGCGGGTTGAGCGATATGTCCTGTATGCGTGCCGAGCTTGTGGTCACCGACACGAAGTTGCTCATCCACGAGGCGCAGCACAGTTCGCGGCCGCACGGGCCTATTCCGCCTATGCGTCCGGCCTCCTGCCTTGCACCTATCTGCTTCATCTCTATGCGCACCCTGAAGCGGTCGGCCAGCACCTTGATGAGCTCGCGGAAGTCGACCCTCTCGTCGGCAATGTAGTAGAAGATGGCCTTTGTCTTGTCGCCCTGATATTCAACGTCGCCTATCTTCATGTTCAGTTTCAGCATCTCGGCTATGCGTCGCGACTCCAGCATCGTCTCGTGTTCCAGTGCCTTGGCCTCCTCCCACTTCTCTATGTCGGTGGGCTTGGCCACGCGGTAGACGCGCTTGAATTCGAATGTGGCGGGGTTGATGCGGCTCTTGTGCATCTGCAGGCTCACAAGGCGTCCGGTCAGCGTCACTTCGCCTATGTCGTGCCCCGGCGACGACTCCACGGCCACTATGTCGCCCTTGTGCAGGCTCAGGCCGTTGCTGTTGCGATAGTAGCCCTTGCGGGTGTTCTTGAACTGCACTTCCACCAGGTCCGAGGCCTGCGGGGGCGTGGGCAGGTCGTCGAGCCAGTCGTAGACGTGCAGCTTGCCGCCGCGTCCGGCGCAGGTGCCGCAGCGGCTGTTGCCGCAGCTGCGGTAGCCGATGTTGAGGACGCTGTCGATTTCCTGCTCCTGCTCGCGTTCCAGTTCTTCGGTCTTTTTGTTTTCAAACGATTCTTCTTCTTCGTTCATACGTGTCAGCGTTTTGTTTCGATAGCCCTTGGGCGGTTGCGGGCCGTCCGGCTATTGGTTTATAATTGTCAGGGTCTGGGAGCCAGCAGCAGCACTGTCAGCTTGAGCATCAGATCCGTCGTTATGATTCGCGCATTGCCGTTCTGCTCGGTCTGTGCAATGGCGAGGTTTATTTCGCGTGCCATCTCTTCCACGTTGCCTATGTGGACGAACGCGGCGAACCGCTCCGAGAATGCCGCCTCGGCGTCGGTCATGTAGCTTATGCGGCTTTCGCCCAGGCCTGCCACGAAGTTCTCGCGCAGCATGTGCAGGCAGTAGGTCAGCCAATTTCTGAGCCCGTCGCGCGAGAGGCGGGCCAGGTCGTCGCTCAGGGCTATTATGTCGGGCACCTTGCGGGTGTAGCAGGTGCGCATCAGTCGCATGAAGAGTTCCAGATATTCGTCGGCGGTGCCGCCGCCCGTGGCCAGCTCGATGGCTTTCACCATGTTGCCCTGAGCCACGTGGGCGGTGCGTCGGGCGGCGTCGGGCTCCATGTGGTGGCGCGCGGCCAACTCGGCTGCCATGGCCTCGTCGTCAATGGCGGGTATGCGCAGTGCCTGGGTGCGGCTCAGTATGGTCGGCAGTATGCCATAGGTCTGTTCGCTCACCAGTATGAACACCGTGCCTGCGGGCGGCTCTTCGAGTATCTTCAGCAGCTTGTTGGAGGCGCTCTCGTTCATCTTCTCGGGCAGCCATATTATCATCACCTTGTAGCGGGCCTCATAGGTCTTCAGGCTCAGCTTCTCCATCACGGCCTGCGCCGCCGTCACCGGTATCACGGCCGCCTTGCTGCCGCCCAGACGCTCGGTCCACTGCTTCAGCCCGAAGTAGGGCTGCTCTGCCAGCTGCTGCCGCCACGCTTTCAGGTCGTCGTCGCACTTGCTCTCGGGGCCGCTCGTTATTATCGGGAACACGAAGTGGAGGTCGGGATGCACAAGGCGGTCGTATTTGACGCACGAGGGGCACTGCCCGCATGCCTTGCCGCCGCTGCGGCTGCCTGTGCAGTTGATGTACTGTGCGAACGCAATGGCCAGGGGCAGCGCCCCGGTGCCTTCGGCCCCGGCAAAGAGCAGCGCATGGGCTATGCGCCCCTCGTCGGCCATGGCCGTCAGTCGTCGCTTGATGGCCTCCTGGCCCGCTATGTCGTCAAAATACATGCTCCGATTCAACAAAATTTCCCAAAGATAACAGAAAGATGCACGTGCCCGACCCGCGCACGTCAAAAAAAACCTGCGCCCGCCATCCGTCACCGCCTGCAGGGGCCCTGCGCACGCCCTGTCTCGCTGCCCCGAGCCGACGGCTCTGGGCTTGCGAGCCGTCGGCTCTATTGTGCCGAGCCGTCGGCTCGCGCTGTCAGAGCCGTCGGCTCAGGTGGTTCTGTCAGTGCATGCTCAGGCCACCGTGATGTCCGTCTCGATGATGCGCGGCGTCTTCAGCGGGCGTCCGCAGCCGGCATACTGCGTGGCAATGCGCAGGCGGTAGCGGCCGGCGGGCGTGTCGGGCGGCAGGCCGAAGCGCACCTCGGAGCCGCTGTTGCTCGTGGTGGGCGCGCCCATGGCCAGCGTGCGGCCCTGCTCGTCGGTCAGGCTGATGCCCACGTCGGGGTGGGTGCCGCTCACCTTGACGCAGCGGCCGTGTACGGTGGCGCTGTGTCCGGCGGTGAGCGTGCCGTCGGTGCGCCCGGTGTAGTCGTCGACCACGGCGGCTATGTAGGCCCGCGCCTGCTGCACGCCCGTCACCTGCACCGAGGTGTCGAGCAGGGCGGTGCGCATCTGCTCCGACGGCCTGAAGCTGATGCCCAGGCGGCTGCGTGCCTGCGTGGGCGTGGTGTTGGGGTTGTCGAACACGCCCCGTACCGACGGGCTGAGCGTGCCTATGCCCAGGCGCACGCTGCGCCCCTCGGTCAGTGCGCGCATTATCTCCTCTTCGGTCTGCCTGATGACCCACATGATGGTGTTGTATTTGATGTCGGAGCCCGACTGGCTGATGCGCTTGGCAATGTCGGCTGGGCCGAGGGCGCCAGATGCCGACTGCACGCGGGCCACATAGGTGGTGTTGTCGAAGTTGTTGCTCTGCAACCGGATCTTCCATTGGTTGGTTGTCATGGTGGTTCGGATGTTTACGGGTTATGTGCCGCGGCCATGCCTGCGGCCGCGCGGCGCAAGTTCGGCAATTCGGCCCACACTTGCAACAGCCGCCTGCCGCCTGCCGTTCAGGCCGATGCGCGCGGGGCGCGCTTTTTTGCCGCCTGCGCCTTTGTTTTATTCGAAAAAAAAGCACAATTTGTGTGCGCCTAATGGCCGTGGCCGCGCGCCTCGGCCATGGTCCGTTCAAAAACATCAGGAAATGCCTACCATACTGTTCGACAGCACCATTTTCGGACCCGTCCGCAGCCGCCGTCTGGGTGTGTCGCTCGGGGTCAACCTGCTGCCGGTCGACCGCAAGCTCTGCTCGTTCGACTGCGTCTATTGCGAATGCGGGCTCAACGCCTCGTCGCGCCGCGCGGCGCCGGCCGCCATGCCCACCCGTGCCGAGGTGGCCGCCCTGCTGCGCGAGCGCCTGCTCGACATGGCCCGCACGGGCGTCCGGCCCGACGTCATCACCTTTGCCGGCAACGGCGAGCCGACGCTCCATGCCGACTTCGCCTCCATCATTGCCGACACGCTCGAGATCCGCGGCAGCCTGTGTCCGCAGGCGCGCGTGGCCGTGCTCTCCAACGCCACGCAGCTCCATCGGCCCGACGTGGTCGAAGCCCTGCGAACGGTCGACGACAACATACTCAAGCTCGACTCGGGCCTTACCTCCACCGTCCTCAGGCTCGACCGCCCGCAGGCCGCCTACGGAGTGGAGCGCGTGGTGGAGCAGATGCGTCAGTTCGCCGGCCGCCTGACGGTGCAGACCATGTTCGTGCGCGGCACCATAGGCGGCGAGCCGTTCGACAACACATCGGCGCCCGACGTCGACGCGTGGCTGCGCTGCCTCGACACGCTGCGGCCGCAGGGGCTGATGGTCTACACCATAGCGCGCGCCACGCCGCTGCCCACGCTCGTCAAGGTGAGCCGCCCCGAGCTGGAGGCTCTGGCCGCCAAGGCCGCGCCGCTGGTGGGCTCGGTCAGCGTGTCGGACTGAAAGGGCGCGCCCGCACGGCACATTGGCACACCTTTTGCAGGCCGTGAGGCAGATTTCGATTACCCAAAAACAGACTGTTGATATGAACATATTGGTTTCTCCGCTCGACTGGGGGCTGGGTCATGCCACCCGCGTCACCTCGGTCATCCGTCAGCGCCTCGCCGAGGGGCATCGTGTCATCATTGCCGGCAGCGGCGCCTCGCTCGATCTTCTCAGCCTCGAGTTTCCGCAGCTCACCACGGTGCAGCTGCCGTCGTTCTCGCCGCGCTTCTCCAAGTATGCGCATCAGGTGCAGGCGCTGGCGGTGCAGATCCCGGCCTTCCTGCGGAGCATCCACGACGAGTATCTGGCCACGCGGCGCATTGTGGAAGAGCACGCCATCGACGAGATTATCTCCGACAACCGCTACGGCGTGCGCAGCGAGCGATGCAAGTCGGTCATCATCACGCACCAGCTGCGTCCGCGCATCTCCAGCCTGTGCCCGCGCCCTGTGGAGCAGATGCTGGCGGCCACTCTGGGCCAGATGCTCCAGAAGTTCGACGAGTGCCACATCCCCGACATAGCCCCCTATCCCGACGGGCTTGCGGGCGAACTGGCAAAGCCGCTCGGCACCAAGCTCAACATCAAGTATATAGGCCTCATGTCGCGCCTGCCTCACGACAATCTTGAGCACATCCCGGGCGTCGACACGCTCTGCATCGTCTCGGGCCCCGAGCCCCAGCGCAGCATCTTCGAGCAGCGCCTCACCGAGCATTTTGCGGGGCGGCCCGGCCGGTGCGTCATAGTGCAGGGCAAGCCGGGCCGGTCCGAGGTGCGCGAGGTGGGCAACATACGCCTTGTGCCCCACTGCGACGCCCACACACTGGCCTCGCTCATCAGTTCGGCCGGCATCATAGTGTGCCGCTCGGGCTATTCGTCGGTCATGGACCTCTATTCGCTGGGCAAGCGCGCCGTGCTGGTGCCCACTCCCGGCCAGCCCGAGCAGGAGTATCTGGCATCGCATCTTGTCAACTTCGGCTTTTCGTATGTGACGCAAAAAAAAATATCCACGCTGTAACCAACACGTGGCACTGCCGTACACACCGGTGTTTCAGAACCAGAATCAAACAGGAGTTACAGACAGATGAATGCCACGGTTGTCATAGTGTTGTCGGGAGTGCTGGCCATAGCGGTGTGCCTTGTGGTGCGCCAGATGATAGCCCGCACCATGGAGAAGAAGGCGGTGATTGCGCTCTCGCGCACATTGTTTCCCGGTGGCGAGGAGCAGAAGCAGGACGTGATTCGCAACATCAACGCCATCACCAACAACCGCTTCACCTGCGACGATGTGCTGGACTTCTATCTGAAGATAAAGGGGCTGCAGATAATCAACATGAACGATCCGGTCGACTTCTGGATTCGCAACTACCTGATGCAGCCCACCAAGGTCCGCCTCAACTACTTCGAGCAGGTCAAGTTCTACGAGGCCTTCCTCAACTTTCCCGAGGCCGTGGGCAAGGACGTCCGCAGCCGCACCTACTGAACCAATCAAATTGTTTTCATGACATACATGCGATAAATTTAACTTTAGAGTAAGCTTTTGGGCAGCTGTCGTGAGACAGCTGCCCTTTCTTGTGGCAGCGGGCCATGGCAAAGCCGCCCTGCATTCCCGACGTGTCGGGCCATGCGGGGCGGCTTGCGTTGGCGGGTGCGGCCGTGCGCGCGGCGGCGCCGGCCGTGTTCAGTCTTGCGTGTCGATGTCGAAGCCGGCGGCCGCCAGGTGGTCCCAGAATGTGGGGTACGACTTGGTCACCACCATGGGGTCGTCGATGACGATGGGCCTCAGCAGCGCGGCCGGTGCAAATGCCATGGCCATGCGGTGGTCCTTGTAGGTGTCTATCACGGGCGTGCCGGGCGCGGGTGCCGTGGTGCGTCCGTTCCATTCGAGGGTGTCGGTGCCGTTGGTGTCTATGCCGTAGCCCAGCTTGGCCATCTCGGCTGTCAGTGCGGCCATGCGGTCGGTCTCCTTTATCCGGAGGCTTTCGACGCCGCCGAAGCTGAAGTGCACTCCCATCAGGCAGCACAGCACCACAAACGTCTGCGTCAGGTCGGGCTGACGGTTGAAGTCGTAGTGCAGCGTGGGTTCGGGGTCGGCCGTGCGCGCTATTTCGATGCCGCCGTCGACAAAGGTGGTCTGCACGCCCAGTCGGCGCGCAATGTCGGCCACCGCCGAGTCGCCCTGCGAGCTGTCGCGCTCCAGCCCTTCGAGCGTAAAGCGGCACCCGGGGGCCAGGGCGGCTATGGCGTACCAGTAGGAGGCCGCGCTCCAGTCGGCCTCCACCTGCATGTGGGCGTGGCGGTAGCTGCCGTGCGGCACTCGGATGGTGCGGCCGTCCCACTCGGGGGCTATGCCGAAGAGGATCATCAGCCGCTGCGTCATGGCTATGTAGGGTTGCGAGATCACCTTGCCTTCGAGGTGCAGCTCCAGGCCTTGCTCCATCACGGGCGCCACCATCATCAGTGCCGATATGTACTGGCTGCTCACGTTCCCCGGCAGGCTGATGACGCCGCCCGTCAGCCGTCGCCCCTCGATGTGGAGCGGGGGGTAGCCTTCGGCCTCGGCGTAGTCGATGCGGGCGCCCAGCTGCCTGAGCGCGTCCACAAGGATGCCTATGGGGCGCTGCTTCATGCGCTCGCTGCCCGTTATGGTGTGGCGGCCGTCGAGTGTGGCCAGATAGGCCGTCAGGAATCGCATCGACGTGCCGGCCGCGCCCACGTCCACAAGGCTCATGTCCGACTGCAGCGCCTTCAGCATCACGGCCGTGTCGTCGCTTGCCGACAGGTTGGCGGGCAGGCGGCTGCTGCGGCACAGCACGTTCAGCAGCAGCAGGCGGTTGCTGATGCTCTTCGAGGTGGGCAGTGCTATGGTGCACCCCACCGGTCGGGGTGCTGCTATGGTGTGTCTCATTGCTTGTGGCTGTTGCTCAGGTTGGTCAGGTAGTCGAGCGCTTCGGTTATCTCGGCGGCTGCGGCCGTGCGGTTTATCTCGATGCGGCCTGTCTCGGGCAGCAGCGTGAAGACTATCGCGTCCGACGTGTTCTTCTTGTCGTGGCGCATCAGTTCTATCAGCTCGTCGGTCTCGTTGGGCCTGATGCTCATGGGGCCGTAGAGGTCTATAATGTAGCGGGCTATGCGTCCGGCTTCGGCGGCGTCGAGCGCGCACAGGCGCGTGCTCAGATACAGCTCGCACACCATGCCGTAGGCCACGGCGCGGCCGTGGAGCATGGGGCGTCCGTGGTGCATGGCCGCCGTCTCGAATGCGTGGCCGAAGGTGTGGCCGAAGTTGAGCGCCTTGCGGATGTTGTGCTCCTCGGGGTCGTTGGTCACAAAGTGGTTCTTGATGGCTATGGAGTCGGCCACCAGCTGCTGCAGTGCGGCAAAGTCGGGGTGCTCCATGTCGAAGGCCATGAGCGTGTCCAGTGCCTTAGCGTCGTGTATCAGTGCGTGCTTAAGCATCTCGGCATAGCCCGACAGCAGGTTTTCCTTGTCGAGAGTGGTCAGGAAGGTGGAGTCGATGAGCACGGCGTCGGCCTTGCGGAAGGTGCCTATCTCGTTCTTGAGCCCGTCGAGGTTTATTCCCGTCTTGCCGCCTATCGAGGCGTCGACCTGTGCCAGCAGGGTGGTGGGTATGTTGATGAAGCTGATGCCCCGCTTGAACGTGGAGGCGCAGAAGCCGCCCAGGTCGCAGGGCATGCCGCCGCCGAGGTTCACCAGCAGTGCCTTGCGCGTGGCGCCGTGGCTGCTCAGGAACTGCCACACCTGCGTGGCCGTCTCGATGTTCTTGGCAGTGTCGCCCTGCTCGATGGTGATGATGTTGCGCGGGCGGATGGCTTCGATGCCGTCGAGCGCCCTTGCGCAGTGCTTGAACGAGCCGCGGTCGGTGAGCACGAATATCTGCGCCGGGTCGTATCCGGCGGTCAGTCGGGCCAGGTCTTCCTTGAAGTTGCTGGCCGCAGCTACGTTGCAGTTGGCTGCTATTGTTTGCATGTCGGTCGGTTATGTTTGTTCTCTTGTTCTATTTTGGCAAGCAGCGTCGCAAGGCGCTTGCGCGCTTTGGCCTTCACGCCTCCGAGGCCCACTGTGGGGAACCGTGCCGGGCCGCGGTCGGTGAGCACGGTCAGGCTCAGGTAGGCGCCCCAGCCCATCAGCCCGCTGTGGCAGCGTGCGCGCACAATGTGCTCGTTGCGCGCCACTATCTTGCAGCGGCGGTATCCGCGCCATGTCAGCTGCCTGAATCTGATGGTGGTGTGGGCTTGGGTCATCTCTATGTCCACGCTGTCGAACCGCCCCAGCGTCAGCACTGTGGCGGCCACTGCCGCCGGTGTCCAGGACACTATGATGAGCGTGTCCGATTCGTAGAACTGCAGCAGCGTGGCTGCAGTCGCTATCATGACGTAGCCCGCCAGCACTCTGAATGCCGTGGCTATCCGTCGGGCCAGGTCGTTGTTGGTGTAGTTCATCCGTCGTCTGCTTTTGTGCCGGCCTCTGCGTCGGTAGCGTGTGGCGGCCGCCATTGGTGTTGTCTGTCATGCGTTGCTGCCGGTGACTGTGGTGCGCCTCTGGGGCTCTGCCACTGGTCGGCATGGCGTTTCGGCGCTGACGACGAATGCTGTGTGCCGCTCCGGCTGGCAACGTTTGCGCGAAATAAGTCAAAATACATTTTATCTGCAAGCGCTTGCGCCGCTTTGTGTCCTCGCGGCCCGAAAGCGGGCACAAAAAAGGCGCTGCCTTGCTGGGCAGCGCCTTGGGTATAGGTTATAATGTGGGATCTGCTTGCGGTGGTCGTGCCTGTTAGTTGTAGGCAGTCTCGCCATGCTCGTAGATGTCGAGGCCTTCCTCTTCGATTCGCGGCGACACTCTGAGACCGTGGATGCTGTTGAGGCCCTTGAAGATGATGAAGCCCATTGCCATTGCCCAGATGCCGATGGTGACGGCACCGGTCAGCTGCGCTGCGAGGGCGTCGATGCCGTGGCCATAGAAGAGGCCGGTGCTTTCGGAGAAGAGGCCGGTGAGGATGGTGCCGAGGAAGCCGCACACGCCGTGCACCGACGATGCGCCCACGGGGTCGTCGATCTTGAGCACCTTGTCGATGAACTCAACTGCGAACACCATCACTGCGCCACAGATGAGGCCGATGATGGCAGCGCCGGCGGGAGTCACAAGGTCGCAGCCTGCGGTGATGCCCACCAGACCGGCCAGGATGCCGTTGAGCGTGAGCGAGAGCGAAGGCTTGCCATACTTCATCCACGACACGAAGAGTGCGGCCAGTCCGCCCAGAGCGGCGGCGATGTTGGTGGTCAGCAGCACGTGCGATATGGCAGTGGCGTTTTCGGGACCTTCGGCTGCCAGCTGCGAGCCGGGGTTGAAACCGAACCAGCCGAGCCACAGTATGAACACGCCGAGCGATGCTATTGTCAGGTTATGGCCGGGGATGGCCTTCGACTTGCCGTCCTTGCCATACTTGCCGATGCGCGGGCCCAGCACCCATGCGCCCACCAGAGCTATCCAGCCGCCCACCGAGTGCACGATGGTGGAGCCTGCAAAGTCGTGGAAGCCCTCGCTGATGCCCATGAAGCTCAGGTCGTTGAGCCAGCCGCCGCCCCATGTCCAGTGGCCCGAGATGGGGTAGACCAGTGCGCTGATAAGGATGGAGTAGACTACGTACATGTAGAACTTGGTGCGTTCGGCCATTGCGCCCGACACAATGGTGGCAGCCGTGGCGCAGAAGACGGTCTGGAACACGAGGAAGCACTCCTTGGGAATGTTGCTGTCGGCATAGAAGTCGAGCCCGAAGAAGTTGGGCACGCCCAGGAAGCCTCCCTCGCCGAACATGATGCCGAAGCCCACGAACCAGAAGAGCAGTGTGCCCATCATGAAGTCGAAGAAGTTCTTCATCAGAATGTTGGTGGTGTTCTTGCTGCGGGTGAAGCCTGCCTCCACAAGGGCAAAGCCCGGCTGCATCCAGAACACCAGCATGGCGGCCAGGATGACCCACACGGTGTCGAGCCCGCTGATGGCCGAAGCCTCCTCGGCCGGTTCAAGCGTGGCCTCGCAGGCCACGGCTTCGGGAGCCGCTGCTGCAATGGTGTCGGCGGCTGCGGCAGCGCTGTCGGCCGCCACGGCCAAAGTATCTTGTGCGGCACTGCCGAATGCGAACATCACCAGCGCACAGGCTGTAAGCCATACCGTCTTTGATATATATCTTTTCATGATAATCTTAAGTTTTAGGTTAGTTGTCAATAGTGTTATTCTTTTGGGTCAGGTTCTGTCGGTGGTTCACTTCTCGGCGGCGGCATTGTAGAGAGCCGTGTCGCCGTGCTCGCCGGTGCGGATGCGGTAGGCGTCTTCGATCGGAATCACGAAGATGCGTCCGTCGCCTATCTCGCCTGTCTGTGCCGAGCGGATGATGGCCGAGACGGTCTTCTCGACGTTGATGTCTCTGACCACAATCGAAATCAGGATGCGCTCGATGGAGCTCGTGTCGTAGACCACGCCGCGGTAGATGCGACCCTGGCGGGCCTTGCCCACGCCGCGTACGTCGTAGTAGGAGAACCATTCGATGTCGGCCTCAAGGAGGGCGTCTTTCACCTCCTCGAACTTCGTTTTTCTAATGATAGCTTCAATCTTCTTCATAACTTTTCGTTTTACTGTATTTTACTCTTATTGCTTGTTTCGATTGTAACCTGAAGATAACTTTTGCTTATGTTTTCTTCGAATTGACGTTGCAAATATATCAAACCGTAATTTAATTATCCAAATAACTTTTGATTTTTTATTATAATCACTCTCCGCTTAATAGTCTTTCACACTCCGGGGCGGCCTGCCGCCGGTGCGGTGCGCGCCCTATTTTCTTAAATCATCCTAACACAGCGACAAAACTCTGGCACTATTGCTACCTTTGCGCATCAAACTCAAACTCAGTCCGCCGGCAGCAATGGCTCTGTGGACACCTACATCGATGATCGACACCCACACGCATATCTTCTCGCAGGAGTTCGACGCCGACCGCCCTCAGGTGGTGGAGCGGGCGGTCAGGGCCGGCGTCAGCGCCATGCTGCTGCCCAACGAAGACGCCGGTTCGCTCGGCCGGCTGCAGCGCACCGTGGCCGACTATCCGGCAGTGTGCCACGCGCTTGTGGGCCTTCATCCCACATCGGTTGGCGCCGACTATCCCGACCAGCTCGACCGTATCTTCTCAGCCACCGCCGGCATCGACCGCCCGGTGGGGATAGGCGAGATAGGTCTCGACCTCTACTGGGACGCCTCGGCCATAGGCCTGCAGACCGAAGCCCTTGAGGTACAGCTGTCCATGGCCGCCGAGCGCGGCCTGCCCGTGTCGGTCCATTGCCGCGACGCCATGGAGCCGATGCTCGAAGTGCTCGGCCGCTTCGGGCGCGGACGGCTGCGCGGAGTGATGCACTGCTTCTCGGGCACGGAGGCCGACGCCGCACGCATCGTCGCGCTCCAGCCCGACTTCCTCTTCGGCGTGGGCGGCGTGCTGACATTCAGGAAATCGACCCAGCCCGGAGTGGTCGCCGCCCTCGGCCTCGACCGCATCGTCCTCGAGACCGACGCGCCCTATCTGGCGCCCGTGCCCATGCGCGGACGGCGCAACGAGCCCGCCTTCATCGCCCACGTGCGCGACGCCCTGGCCGCCATCTGCGGCTGCAGCCCCGATGAGGTCGACCGCCGCACCACCGACAACGCTCTGCAAATGTTCAACTTGCCCAACAGTGAGAATACATAATCTAACCCAACAAAACCCGATGAGCGATAGAAACATTCTGATAATCTACACCGGCGGAACCATAGGCATGGTCAAGTCGCCGGTCACGCAGTCGCTTGTGCCGATGGACTTCTCGAACATAAGCGACAAGGTGCCCGAACTGAAAATGTTCAACTTCAAGATCAGAACCATCACATTCGAGTCGCCAATCGATTCGTCGGAAATGTGCCCCGAGATATGGGCCAAGCTGGTGCATCTGATCAAGGACAACTACGACAACTACGACGGCTTCGTGATTCTCCACGGCACCGACACCATGAGCTACACCGCCAGCGCGCTCAGCTTCATGCTCCACAATCTGCAGAAGCCCGTGGTGCTCACCGGCAGCCAGCTGCCCATGGGCACCATCCGCACCGACGGCAAGGAGAACCTGATAGCGGCCCTCGAGATAGCCGCGGCTCAGGAGAACAACCAGGCCATAGTGCCCGAGGTGTGCATATTTTTCCAGGCCAAGCTCTACCGCGGCAACCGCACCACCAAATACAACGCCGAGAACCTGATGGCATTCCGCTCCGACAACTATCCGCACCTGGCCGACGTCGGGATACACATCAAATACAACTATCCCTACATCCGCTACACCACCATGGGCAACATGTTCAGCGTCACCGACAGGATGGAACCCAACGTGGCCATACTCAAGATATTCCCGGGCATCACACGCAGCGTGGTCAGCTCCATCCTGACGGCGCCCGGCCTGCGCGGAGTGGTGCTCGAGACCTTCGGCTCGGGCAACGCCCCGACGGCACCGTGGTTCCTTGGCGAACTGCGTTCGGCCATAGAGCGCGGAGTGATAATGATAAACGTGACGCAGTGCATGGTGGGCAGTGTCGAAATGTGGCGCTACGACACGGGCATACACCTGATGGAGATAGGAGTGGTGAGCGGCTACGACATCACCACCGAAGCCGCATTAACAAAGCTAATGTATCTTTTAGGAAATTATACAGACGTCTCGGAAATTAAAAGTATTCTTAATAAATCGCTCCGAGGGGAAATATCCATCAGATGATTTGCAGTTCATATTTTTTTTATAATTTGGCAGCCCGAAAACGTCCTTGTTTATTCAGGGTTGTGCTCAAAACGGTAACATTATTTATTTAAATGTTTATCTTATTTATTAATAAATACAAAGTCAAATTTAATTAGGAATTATGAAAAAGCTATTTGCGTATTTCGCAGTGATTGGAATGTTGAGTCTCGGCTCGACAGCAGTAATGGCTCAGGACGAAGCTGCACCGGCCGCCGAGCCGCAGGCAACCGAAGAAGTCGTGGCCGCAGAGCAGCCGGCAGCAGATGTGGCTGAAGCCGAAGAAGAGGAAGTCGGCATCCACAAGGAACTCAAGATCAAGTTCGTTGAGGGTGGTGTAGGCTGGATGCTTCCGGTGCTTCTGTGTATCATCATCGGTCTTGCCATCGCAATTGAAAGAATCATTTATTTGAGCATGGCCGACACCAACACCAAGAAACTCCTCTCCAAGGTTGAGGACGCTCTGAACAACGGCGGCGTAGAAGCAGCCAAGGAAGTGTGCCGCAACACACGCGGTCCGGTAGCATCGATCTTCTATCAGGGCTTCGAGCGCTACGACGAAGGCGTGGACGTGATGGAAAAATCGGTCGTATCCTACGGTTCGGTTCAGATGGGCCAGCTCGAAAGCGGTCTGACATGGATCTCGCTGTTCATCGCACTTGCCCCTATGTTGGGTTTCATGGGTACGGTAGTAGGTATGATCCAGGCATTTGACCAGATTCAGGCCATGGGTGACATCTCTCCGACCGCAGTTGCAGGTGGTATCAAGGTTGCCCTTTTGACAACGGTGTTCGGTCTTATCGCAGCCGTTATCCTTCAGATTTTCTACAACTACCTCGTCAACAAGATCGACGGCATAGTCAACAAGATGGAAGACGCTTCTATCTCTCTGATGGATATCATCGTTAAGTACAAAGCAAAACATTAATAAGCAGCACTATGAAATTAGTAGAAAGAATCGCTAATTCGGTAATGTATGTCCTGATGATCATCAGCGTCATTCTGGCCGCCCTTACGATGTTCGGACCATCCGAAAATCCCGGTGCGGAAATGGCAACCCCGGTCTACCTGGGCTCGATCATCAACTGGACAGTCGGGATGCTTGTGGGTGCAATACTTTTGGTTCTGATTTTCGGACTCATTCAAATCATATCCAACCCGGGCAGCGCCATCAAGACCCTCATCATGTTGGTAGTGACGGCGGTGGTGATTGGCGTTTGCTGGTCGATGTCGGATGGCACGCCGCTCCATCTCATCGGCTACGAAGGCAGCGACAACGTGCCTTTCCGATTGCAGATAGCAGATACCGGTATCTACCTCTTCTACATCATGTTCGGCCTATCAATCGTGTCGATCGTGGCAACGGAGGTATATCAGATGTTTAAGTAAAACAGGGGGCGAAGCCCCTGCAATAAAGGATTTAAAATGGCAAAAAAAGAAACACCGGAAGTCAATGCAGGCTCAACGGCGGATATCGCATTCTTGCTGCTGATATTCTTCCTTGTGTCCACGACAATGAGTACCGATACAGGTCTTTCTCGTATGTTGCCGCCAATCGTTCCGCAAACCGACGACGCGCCTCCCGTGAAGGAACGCAACGTGTTCACGGTGCTGCTGAACTACAAGAACCAGTTGCTCGTAGAGGGCGAATGGTGCGAGGTGAGCGACCTGCGAGAGAAAGCTAAAGAGTTTATTGAAAATCCTTTGGACAAACCGAATCTGCCTGAAAAGTCAGACGTAGAAGTTGAGTTCTTCGGTACATACCCCGTTTCGAAGGGTGTGATATCGCTGCAAAACGACCGTGGCAGTCAGTATCAGGCCTACCTGCAAGTCCAGAACGAACTGCAGGCAGCCTACAACGAACTGCGAAACGATTTGGCCAAGAGGAAATTCAATAAGGAGTTTAAAGAATGTTCTGATGCGGAGCAGGATGCGATAAAGAAGATTTATCCGCAGCGTATCTCCGAAGCAGAACCTAAAAATATCAAGAAATAATGGCGAAGTTCAGAAAAGGTAACAAAGGTGGCCAGCAAAAGATAAATACTTCGTCGCTTCCTGATATTGTATTTATGCTGCTGTTCTTCTTCATGGTGTCCACATCCATGAAAGAGGTGACACTGCTGGTTAAGATCAAGTCTCCTGAGGCTACGGAATTGACCAAGCTCGAAAAGAAATCGTTGGTTTCGTACATTTACATCGGCGAGCCGCTCAGCTCTAAGAAGTATGGTAAGGAGCCGCGCATCCAGCTCAACGACGCTTTTGCAACCGTGGATGATATAGAAAGCTACATCATGGCCGAGCGCGAAAGCATGAAAGAAGCTGACCGTCCCAAAATGACGGTTTCGATCAAGGCCGACGCCGACACGCAGATGGGTACCATCACCGACGTGAAGCAGGCACTCCGCAAGGCTCAGGCGCTCAAGATCAGCTACTCGGCCCGCAAGGCCAACAAGTGATCGTGAGCAAAGAGAGATAATTCTTTTAAGTCAAGTAATAGAGGGCGTCCGGCAACGGACGCCCTCTTTCTGTGTGCCATGGCCGCAGCGGCGTCAGATGCCTTTCGGCCTGCGCCGCTTGCTGCGGTCGCCCTGCCATGCCTTGGCAGCAGAACGCGACAAAGGCTGCGGTGAAGTGCCGCAGCCTTTGTTGTGTTCCGGATGGCTGTTTTTGGGTGTATAGCTATTATGCCCCCTCCACCTTCCATTCGGTAATGTTCCGCTTGCGCCGCCCGAAGTTGACGCCCACGCAAATCACCTCGCGCCGGTCGGCCGCGTAGCGCGTGGCGTATTCGTGCGTTTTTATTTGCGCCAATGCTTCTTCGGCGGTGGATTCCACTTTGAACTCGAACAAATACACGTAGTTGTCAGTCTCCACAATGCAATCTGCCCGCCCGAGATTGTTCTGTACCTCCGAATATGTGGGCTGCCCCATGAGCAGGAAAAAAATGTAGATGACGTTCTGAAAGTCGCGCTCTATATACTTGTTCAGGACGTCCTGACGGTCCTCCTCGTCCATGTCCTCGCGGTAAACAGGCTTGATGTAAGGCAGCGAGGCATAGACGCTTTTGAGGATGAGCATCATCGAATCAATGTCCTTGGCGTCGAGGGCGTCCTGCATGTCGTTGAGCAGATTTTTGGGGTTGCTGTTGTGGGTTATTTCGGGCGCAAGCGAATTGAGCATTCCGTATTTGACCTCTTCGTTCGGGTAGGCCAGGGTGAACGACCATCGCCGTGCGTTGTAGGCCTTAATAGTCAGATAACCACTCTGATACAGCAGCGGGACGATATTCGTATTGTCCGGCCGGTAGTCGGTTATTTCGCTGACCGAGGTCGACACGCCGTCGGTCAGTTCCTTGAAGTCGAATTCGTTCCTGATTGACGCCAAGCGCTTTACGAGGAACGTGGGTGTACCGGTCGAGAACCAGAAGAATCTGAAAGTCAGCGATGACAAGACGCTCAGGATGCTGAAGGGATTGTACATGTCGGTCATGCGCTCCGAAAAGTGGTAGCCGTCGTAGTTCTTCTTGAGCAGAGCCAAGCATTCATCAAACGTCAGCTTGTTGAAATTGGCCAAGTTCCGGATGCGCTCGGTGAAGTTGGCTGTGAGTTCCTCGGCCGATATGCCGCAGATGGTCTCGTAGGCCGGTTCGAGCGAGATGTCGTGCAACTGGTTCAGGTCGCTGAAGATGGAGACTTTGGAGAATTTGGTCACGCCGGTGAAGAAGACGAACTTCAGGTGCTCGTCGAGTTTTTTCAGGTTGCCGAAGAAGCCTTTGAATAGCGCGCGGCTCTGCTCCTGCGCCTCGCTGTTGTCGAGCGATTCGAGCAGCGGCTTGTCGTATTCGTCCACAATGACCACAACGCGCTTGCCGGTCTGCTGATGCGCCGCAATGATGACCCGCCGGAACCGTTCGGCATAGTCCTGCGCAATGTTTTCGGGCAGTTCGCCGTTGCAGTACAGCGCCTCGGCGTCTCTCAGATGCGAGTCGAGAGCCCTGTTGAGCCCAAGGCCGTCGTTGTAGAGCTGCCCGTTAAAATCGAAATAAAGCACCGGATACGCCTGCCACTGCGTTTCGAGCTTCTCAATGGCAAGGCCTCCGAAAAGTTCTTTCCGGCCTTCGAAGTACGCCTGCAAGGTGCTGCACAGCAGGCTCTTGC
>CALYZD010000031.1 GCA_945607565.1 uncultured Bacteroidales bacterium
ACATGAATCTTCAGAAAATCAACGGACTGCTGTCGTCCTTTGCCGGCATCAGCCTTGCGGAGATGGCCGAAGTCAGGCTGATGAACCGGATTGACACGAAATACATCGCGACCGAAAGCCAGCTCGAAATGCTGCTGCCGATGCTGCAGGCGGACTACCGGGCTCAGGAGACGGACAGCATGCGGGCGTGCCCGTATCGCACCGTCTACTTCGACACTCCGGACAGAAGCATGTATCTGATGCACCATAACCTCCGCTGCGTCAGGCAGAAAATAAGGGCACGCGAATACGTCGGCTCGGGCCTGTCGTTTGTCGAAATCAAGACCAAGAACAACCATGGCCGCACGCAGAAAAAGCGCATAAGCATCGGCAGCATCGACCGATGCACGAGCGACCCGAGCGTGCTGGCGTTTGTGAACCGGAACTCCGGATTTGCCGCCGAGGGGCTAACGCCGCACGTCGAAAACAGCTTCAGGCGCATCACGCTGGTCAACAACGGCAAGACCGAGCGCCTGACGATTGACATCAACCTCTGCTTCGTCAACGCGAGCAACGGACAGCGGGCGTCGCTCGACAACATCGTCATCATCGAGCTCAAGCAGGACGGCCATGCCCAGTCGGCGTCGAAGCGCGAGATGAACCGGCTCGGGATTCGCAAGGCCGGCTTCAGCAAATACTGCATCGGGGCGGCCCTGACCGACAGCAGCCTCAAGTGCAATCTGTTCAAGAAGAAAATCAGGAGAATAACCAAAATGCAACTTGCCTGTCATGCCACACTCAATCAATAACTAACACAATCAATCAAAAAAAATCAGTAAACCAATGGAACTACTTTCTGACGCATTGCCCGAACTGCAGGCCGGGATGCAACTATGCCAGCCGGCCGACGTGGCCCAAATGCTGTTTCGCTTTGTCTTCAACTTTCTGACGGTCGGGGCGGTCATACGCTTCTTCTACTACCCCAAAAGCCGGAGACGGGACTATTTCTTCACCTTTTCGCTGATCAACGTCAGCGTTTTCCTGCTCGTTTTCCTGCTCGGCAGCGTCAAACTCAAAATCGGCTTCGCGCTCGGCATCTTCGCCATCTTCGGCATCATCCGCTACCGCACGGAGTCGGTGCCGATACGCGAGATGACGTATCTTTTCATCATCATCGCCATGTCGGTCATAAACGCACTGTCGGTGCAGTTCAGCATTGTCGAGATGCTGGTCGCCAACTACCTTTTCCTACTGTCGGTCTGGCTGTTAGAGAGCCGGCTGTGGATGAGCCACACGGCGTGCAAGCTGATTCTGTATGACCGGATAGACCTCATCAGGCCCGACATGAGCGAGGAACTCAGACGCGACATCGAGCGGCGCACCGGACTGCACGTGCTGCGCATCAAGGTGGGGCACATCGACTTCCTGCGCGATGCCGCCATGCTCAGCGTCTACTACAAGTCGGACGCCGAAGCCGCCGAGGCCGTCGAGACAATGACCAAACTGCCTGTCGAAAAACCTTGAAATCATGCGAAAAGCAATCTTACTGACGGCCGCCGTCGCGGCCCTGCTCTGCCCGGCCAGGACCGCTGCGCAGAGCACATGGGGATCGGTGCTCGAAGCGGGCGCCACCCACAAGATAGTGAGCGGACTTTCGGCCGGCGCCACGGTCGAGCACCGCTCGTTCGACAACTTCGGCAAGACCGAACGGTGGCAGCTGTCGGCGGCCTTGAACTATCGCGTCTGCAAGAATCTGAAAACGGACGCCGGCTACTGCTTCATCAGGCAGAACAGGCTCGAAAACGGCTGGGAAAACCGCAACCGTTGGTACGCCTCGGCCACCGGCAGCGTCAGATGGAACAGATTCGAGCTTTCGCTCCGCGAGAGATTCCAGAGCACGCACCGCAACGGCGTCTCGGAATACAACAAAAAGGGGCGGCGCGTGCGTGCCAACCCCAAACACGTGCTGAAATCGCGGCTCGAACTCGAATATGACATCGACAAATGCCGGTTCACGCCATTCTGCTCCGTCGAATTGTTCCACACGCTCAACGCCCCGGACGGCAACGGGCTCGAAAAATGCCGGACGTCCGTCGGCAGCGAATACACAATCAGCCGCAGGCAGAAAATCAGCCTGTTTGCCAGGCACATCCACTACGACGGCACCAAGGACGACGCCGAGAGCGATTTTCAGATAGGGCTGTCATACGCCATCAAGCTCTGACACGAAAAAGAAGCGGGTGTCGTGCCCGGACTGCTCCGGAGACGACACCCGTCAATTGCCGGCCGACGTGGCGGGAAATCCCGTCGTCGGCCGTTTCTTTTTTAGTTGTAAGCCTCTATGATTCCGTAGAAATCTTCGGCCTTGAGCGATGCGCCGCCAATCAGGCCGCCATCGACGTCGGGCTGCGCGAACAGCTCTTTGGCGTTCGAAGCCTTGCAGCTGCCGCCGTAGAGGATGGTGGTGTTGTCGGCCACTTCCTTGCCGTATTTTGCTGCAATCACGCTGCGGATGTAGGCATGGATTTCCTCGGCCTGAGCGCTGGTGGCAGTCTTGCCGGTGCCGATGGCCCACACGGGCTCGTAGGCGAGCACGATTTTGCCGAAGTCGTCGGCCGAGAGGTGGAACAGTGCGTTCTCGACCTGAGCCTTCACCACCTCGTTCTGCTTGCCGGCCTCGCGCTGCTCAAGCACCTCGCCGATGCAGAAAATGGGGAGGAGGCCGTTGGCCAAAGCCAAGTCAACCTTTTCTTTCAGGATGGCGTCGGTCTCGCCGTAGTAGGTGCGGCGCTCCGAGTGGCCAAGGATGACATACTGCGCGCCGGTCGACTTGACCATGGCTGCCGACACTTCGCCGGTGTAGGCGCCGCTGGCCATGTCGGCGCAGTTCTCGGCTGCCACCTTGATGTTCTTGCTGTCGACGGTCTTGACCACTTCGGTCAGGTGAATGAAGGGCGTGCCAAGGATGACGGTGCACTTGGGCGCGTTCTTTGCCAAGATGTCGTTGACGTTCTTTGCCAGTTCAACTCCTTCTTGCAGAGTCTTGTTCATCTTCCAGTTTCCTGCTACAATTTTCTGTCTCATTTTGAATTAACGTTTGTGTTTTTTATAAATGGATAAGAATAATATCATCAGCGCAAGTGCGCCCACAATCACCACGGCGCGTTCGGCCGTCAGGCGCTGCTGGCGGAGCGACGTGGCCAGCGGCGTGGCGAGGTCGCTGTCGTAGGGCAAGGTGCCGGCCGAATATTTGCCGACGACCACCCCACCCTGCATCAGCACGAAGCCCGGATAGCTGCGGACAATGGTCTTGAGCATCGTCTCGTCGGCCCAGAGCACGTCGAAGCCCGAGCTGGCGCGGTTTTCGAGCTCGGCCACTTCGGCGGCCGACGACGATGTGGCCACGTAGAACTCGATGCCGGAGTTGAGGCACACCTCCGAAACCCTCCTGAGTTCGGCGGCCATCGCCGTGTCTATCCCCGCCACCGACGGCGCTATGGCCATCATTATCGGGCTTTCGGTGCCCAGCAGATGCTCGGTGGCCGGCTCGGAGTTGCGGTCGGTGAAAGTGAAGTCCTTGATCGGCGGCGTGTATCCTTCCCTGATTATGGTAGTCTTGGTGTCGACATAGACCCACGTGCTGTCGTTGTAGGGATAGTCGTTGACGTCGAACGTCTTTTCGACGCCGTCTTTGCGCATCACGAATTTGGTTTCGTACTCGGGCTGCTCGGCGTCGGCCGGAATTTCCATGGCCTTGCGGATGTCGGTGCCCACAGCATAGGGGCGGAAGTCGATGATGGGCTCGTTGGTCAGGCCCTCGGCTTCGGTCAGCAGCACGGCCAGCAGTCCGCCGCCGGTCATGCAGGCCGTGCGCCACGCGTTCATCCGCCCCTGCAGGCTGCGGCGGTTGACGAACAGCATTATGGCGATGGGCAGGATGACCACGTTCTTGGCAAAAGTGCCCCAGTTGCTCAGCTTGACGGCGTCGCCGAAGCATCCGCAGTCGCTCACGGGGTTGGCTATGGCGATGTAGAGCGTCAGCGGGGTGAAGCAGACCATGAACAGCAGCGCCGCCAGCGATGCCAGCGGCACGTAGAGCTTGAACAGCAGCATGAAGCCTGTCATGAACTCGGCGGTGTTGAGCAGCAGCGAAAGCGCCGTGTAGACGGCCGAGGGCAGCTCGAAGCCCCATGCCACGATGTAGTCTTCAATCTTGATGGCGCCGCCAATGGTGTCGACGGCCTTGGCGAATCCCGAAAACAGGAAAATGATGCCTGTCAGGATGCGGCAGAGTTCGAAAAACGTTTGCTTGAGCTTGTCCATGTGCTGTCGGGTTTGTGCGGGTGATTAGTTTTCGGAAAAATCCGTCTTGATCAGCGCGAAGGCGGCGTAGTTGAGAATGTCGAGATAGTTGGCGTCGACGCCCTCGGATATCAGCGTGGCTCCGGCGTTGTTTTCGATTTCCTTGGTGCGGTAGAGCTTCATCAGGATGAGGTCGGTGATTGAGCTCACGCGCATCTTGCGCCAGGCCTCGTCGTAGTCGTGGTTCTTGTCGTTCATCAGCCTGCGGGCCTTGGTCACCTGCTCGTCGTAGAGCGCCATGGCCTCGTCGTGGTTCATCGAGGGCGAGTCGACAAAGCCCTTCTTGAGCTGGATGAGGGCCATCACCGCATAGTTGAGTATGCCGATAAACTCGGAGCGCTCGCCCTCGTCAACACGCTTTTCGGGCTTCATCTGGATGCTCCGGATGCGGCTGGCCTTGATCAGTATCTGGTCGGTGAGCGACTCGGGACGCAGGATGCGCCACGATGTTCCATAATCATGCATCTTCTTGACAAAGACGTCTTTGCAAACTTCGATTATGCTATCGTACTGCTGTTCGGTTTTCGTCGGCATTGCTTTCGGAATAGGTTTCGTGTTCGGACGGCTAAGTTAGAACTATTAATTGATATTGAAAAGTCTGAGAAAAGTCTAATCGTAGTCGAACGGGGAGCGCGACTGGACCATGCAGAGCGCACCGCGGCTCTTGCCGAAGCCGATGTAGCGTCCCTTTTCGGGGTCGATCAGGTAGGTCCGGACGGTGCCGTTGAGCGTCACCGACGTTTCGTAGAGCCGGCGGGGGCGGCAGGGGAACTCAATGCGGCACTCGTCGGCGCAGACGTCGACGCAGTCGTCGGGGGCGCACAGGCGGACCGTGCGGCAGGCCTTGCCGGTGGCGTCGCTGGTCAGCACCTGGGCCGGCATGACGGTCTGGCCCTCGATGCTGAGGCTGACCGTGTCGGAATTGAAGAACTCTTGGAAATCGACCTGCACCAGCTCGCGGCCGGCCGGGCTGCACGATGCGGTCAGGACGGCGGCCAGGGCGGCCATGGTCAGCAGCGCAGCGTTTGTCGGGTGTGGATGTGTGGTTTTCATTTCTGATTGATAATCGTTTAGCTGCGCAGTCCGCACCTGGGCCGGGATTGCCGCAGTCGGGCGCGAAGTTATGATTAGCGTCAGTGATACTTTTCTTATTCGGTGCAAAATGATGTTGGCGTTTGTTAAAGGCCGCAGTGCCCGGCAGGCGGCGGCGTTTATAACTTTTTTTAATGCCGGGCCGGGGTCTCTGATGGACTTATTATTGGTCGGCTTTTCTTAATTTTGCCACCGGCCTTGCAAAAGGCATCCGCAAGCACACAATACATAACACTAACAATATGAACAGAAAAGCACTTCTTATGATTCTCGACGGATGGGGAATCGGAAACCACACCAAAGCCGATGCCATCTACTCCACCCCTACTCCATATTGGGATTCGCTCATCAGGGACTATCCCAACTCGCAGCTTGAGGCCAGCGGCGAAAACGTGGGTCTGCCCGACGGACAGATGGGCAACTCCGAAGTGGGCCACCTCAACATCGGCGCCGGCCGCGTGGTCTATCAGGATCTGGTCAAGATCAACCTTGCCTGCCGCGACAACTCGATACTCGACAATCCCGAAATCAAGTCGGCCTACTCCTACGCCAAAGACAACGGCAAGAGCGTTCACCTGATGGGCCTCACCTCCAACGGCGGCGTCCACAGCTCGCTCGACCATCTGTTCAAGCTCATCGAGATAGCCGAGGTCTACGGCATCGGCAACACGTTCGTGCACTGCTTCATGGACGGCCGCGACACCGACCCCAAGAGCGGCAAGGGCTTCATCGAGCAGCTGGCCGACTTCACCAAGGCGCACGGCGGCCACATCGCCGACATCGTGGGCCGCTACTACGCCATGGACCGCGACAAACGCTGGGAGCGCGTCAAAGAAGCCTACGACCTGCTGGTTGAAGGCAAGGGCACCAAGGCCGAGTGCATGGTCAAAGCAATGCAGGATTCGTATGATGCCGGCGTGACCGACGAGTTCATCAAACCGATTGTGAACGCTAATGTCGACGGCCGAATCAAAGAAGGCGACGTGGTCATCTTCTTCAACTATCGCAACGACCGCGCCAAGGAGCTCACCGTGGTGCTGACGCAGCAGGACATGCCCGAGGCCGGCATGAAGACCATCAAGGACCTGCAGTACTACTGCATGACGCCCTACGACGCGTCGTTCAAGGGCGTACACATCCTCTTCAACAAAGAGAACGTCGAGAACACTCTGGGCGAGTATGTGGCCAACAGCGGCAAGCATCAGCTCCACATAGCCGAGACCGAAAAATATGCCCACGTGACGTTCTTCTTCAACGGCGGCCGCGAGGCTCCCTACCAGAACGAAGAGCGCATCCTCGTGGCCTCGCCCAAGGTGGCCACCTACGACCTGAAGCCCGAGATGAGCGCCTACGAGGTCAAGGACAAGCTGGTGGAGGCCATCGGCACGGGCAAATACGAGTTCATCGTGGTCAACTACGCCAACGGCGACATGGTGGGACACACGGGCATCTACCCGGCCATCGAGAAGGCCGTCACCGCTGTCGACAACTGCGTGCGCGACACCGTGGAGGCCGCCAAGGCCAACGGCTACGAGGTCATCATCATAGCCGACCACGGCAACGCCGACAACGCCATCAACCCCGACGGCACGCCCAACACGGCGCACTCGCTCAATCCGGTTCCCTTCGTGTGGGTGACCGACCGCAAGGGCACGGTCGAGAACGGCAGGCTGGCCGACGTGGCTCCGTCGATTCTCACCATCCTCGGAATGGAGCAGCCCAAGGAGATGACCGGACACTCGCTCATCAAGTTAGGATAATACCCACCGGATTTTTCGGAATCCGTTCCATCAATTACTGTTCAATGGCCGACGAACTCGCTTCGCCGGCCATTTGTTTTGCCCGGACGCGCCAAAAGCGAAGTCGCCTGCCCGGCGCGGAACGTGTCCGTGCGGGCAGGCGACTGCTCTTGTTCCCTGTTATTGTTGTGCCGGGCTGCTCTTACATCAGCTCGATGCTGCGCTTGACGAATGCCGACAGAGCCTCGCCCTTGAGCATGTTGTTCGACAGCAGAGCCAGGTCGACCAGCTGCTTGATGAGCGGCTCGGCGTCGGCGAAGGCCTTGAGCTCGTCGCGCTTGCGGGAGTTGACGTCGGCAATCCGCTTTTCGGCGTCGGCCATGGCGTCCTTGTCGGCCTGAGGCACTTCGTCGTCCTTCTTGCCCTCCTTGGCCTTCTGCAGCTCGGCTTTGCGGGCCTCGGCGGCCGAGAGCTCGTCGTAGAGCGGAGCCAGCCTGTCGGCCGTGACCTTCTCCATGCCGTCGAGCACTCGCTTGACGAGCGGATGATTGCCGTTGACCACCACCGTCATCGAGTCGGGCATCTCGCCGTAGAACGACATGGCGCCGCCCTGCATTGCGCTCATCTCCTTCATGCGGCGCATCCACTCGTTCTGCGTCACCATGACGGGGAAGTCGGTTTCGGCCATGGCTTCGAGCTGGACGCTGAAGTTGACCTTGTCCATCGTTGGCAGCTTGGAACTGAAGACTTCGGTCAGCTCCTGCTTCTGGCGGTCGGTGAGCTTGAGGGCCTCGGCGTTCTCCTTCACAATCAGGCGGTCAATCACGTCGGCATCGACGCGGGTGAATGCCGACTTCTCCCACTTCTGCTCCAGCTGGTTCATTATCGGTGTGTCGAGCTGGCCGTCCATCAGCAGCACGTCGTAGCCCTTGCCGCGCGCCTGCTCCACAAAGGTGTATTGCGAAGCCTTGTCGGTGGCATAGAGGTAGACGAGCTTGCCGTCCTTGTCGGTCTGGTTGTCCTTGATGATGTTCCTGTATTCGTCGAAGGTGAAGTATTTGCCGTCGACGTTCTTGAGCAGCGCGAACTTGGCGGCGCGCTCGGCGAACTTCTCGTCGGTCAGCATGCCGTATTCTATGAAAATCTTCAGGTCGTCCCACTTCTCCTCAAAGGTCTTGCGGTCTTTCTTGAAGATTTCTTCGAGCCTGTCGGCCACCTTCTTGGTGATGTGGGCCGATATTTTCTTGACGTTGCCGTCGCTCTGCAGATAGGAGCGCGACACGTTGAGCGGAATGTCGGGAGAGTCGATGACGCCGTGGAGCAGCGTCAGGAAGTCGGGCACGATGCCTTCGACCGAGTCGGTCACGAACACCTGATTGCAGTAGAGCTGAATCTTGTTGCGGTTGATGTCGATGTTGCTCTTGATGCGTGGAAAATAGAGGATGCCGGTCAGGTTGAACGGATAGTCGACGTTGAGGTGGATGTTGAAGAGCGGGTCTTCGGCCATCGGGTAGAGCTGGCGGTAGAACTTCTCGTAGTCCTCGTCCTTGAGTTCGGAGGGCTTGCGGGTCCAGGCCGGGTTGGTGTCGTTGATCACGTTGTCTTCGTCGGTCTCGACGTTCTTGCCGTCCTTCCACTCCTTTTTCTTGCCGAAGACTATCTCGACGGGCAGGAACTTGCAGTATTTGTTGAGCAGCTCGCCCACGCGGCCTTCTTCGAGGAATTCCTTTTCGTCGTCGCTCACGTGCATCACGATGTCGGTTCCGCGCTCGGCCTTGTCGGTGTCTTCGAGGGTGTATTCGGGGTCGCCGGTGCACTCCCAGCGCACGGCCTGGGCGCCTTCACGATAGGAGCGGGTGAAGATTTCGACACGGTCGCTCACCATGAACGCCGAGTAGAATCCCAGGCCGAAGTGGCCGATGATGGTGGCGGCGTCGTCCTTGTGCTTTTCCAGGAACTCCTCGGCGCCCGAAAACGCTATCTGGTTGATGTATTTCTCGACCTCCTCGCGCGTCATGCCGATGCCGTTGTCGGACACGGTGATAGTGCCGGCATCCTTGTTGACGCTGACGCGGACCGCCAGGCGGCCTACCTCGCCCTTGAACTCGCCGGTGCTTGCCAGCACCTTGAGCTTCTGCGAGGCGTCCACTGCGTTCGAAACGATTTCGCGCAGAAAAATGTCGTGGTCCGAATACAAGAATTTCTTGATTATCGGAAACAAATCTTTGGTCGATACTCCAATCTTACCACTTGCCATAATCTCTTATTTTTTTAGTTGGTTTATTTTTTGTGTTAAATCTTGTGTTAAAAAAAGCGGCGTCAGATCCGCGCCTGACCTGCCACTGCCGCCACCGGGCGGCCGGCACGGAGCATACAACAGGCGTGCCAAGGTCGATTTTCTGCCACCGCTGTCACGTCGGCGCCGGGCCGGCTGACATTGTAGCAGTGCGCGGGCTGACACATCGTTCAGCCGTTTCAGCAATCATGACATTTTTTAGTGTGCCGTGCTTCGCGAACATTGCGGTCATCCAGCATAAACATTGCGGAATGTTTGACGGTTTGGAAAAAAGACATACATTTGCCGTCGCTGTCGCGCCACTTACACCTCAGCGGCAGCAGCACAATCAAGGTCGTTCCTTTGTCGAGACCAATGCGGTAAAATCATTTCACGCCCACGCAACGTTCTTTCGCTTCAACCGTCGGCACATTTTTTATGACAGTCAGCAGAAACAACACATGCCAAAGCGGGTCGCCAACGCAACTCAAATGACACCTGCCGGCCGACACTCGGCGACACATCACTACAGACACAATCACTTTTTTTATACAAAACACTTTAAATCACGATATGGACAGATCAGAGCTTAGTTCGAAGCTTCTTGCGGAATTGCGCGCACTTGGCAGAGAATTGAATATCAGACGTGTCGACTCATACAAAAAGGATGAACTGATAGACAAGATAATCGAAGTCCGGGAATTCATCAGTTCGTCGCCACTGGTCGAAAACAAACCACGCCTCGGCATACTGAAGCCACACAACGCAGGCGAAACCGACACGCCCGCCCCGGACGAAGCGCCGGCCGCAAAGGAAAACACGGCCGCCGAACGACCAAACGCCAATGCCGACGCCACACCGCACGAGAGCAAGGCACCCGCCTACACCTCAGCCCCCGAAGCCGAGAACAACGCCTCTGGCGAAGTGGTCCGCCGCACGCCAAGGCCGCGCGTGACCATCTCCAAGTCGGAACGCGTGGGCGGCAACAACCAGCGCCGTCAGTACAACCCGCAGAACAAGCCGCGCTACGACCGCTACGGCATCAACAACAACTATTCGGCACCGCAGCGCCCTGACAACGGCTACACACCGCAGCCACAGCCTCAGCCACAGGCGCAACCGCAGCCCGTGCCGCAGCCGGCCGAACAGCCGCAGCCGCAGCATTTAGGCAACGTCAACGCCAACGCCAATGCCGGCGTCAACGCCGACATCGCCCCGAAAAACGAAAGGACATTCGACTTCGACGGCATCATCCTGGCCGAAGGCGTGCTCGAGATAGTGCCCGACGGCTACGGATTTCTCCGCTCGTCGGACTACAACTACCTGACCTCGCCCGACGACATCTACGTGTCGCAGTCGCAGATAAAGCTCTTCGGGCTCAAGACGGGCGACACCGTGGCAGGCGCCGTACGTCCGCCCAAAGAGGGCGAGAAATTCTTCCCGCTGGTCAAGGTCGACCGCATCAACGGACGCCAGCCCGAAGCCGTGCGCGATCGCGTGCAGTTCGAGCACCTGACGCCCATCTTCCCCAACGAGAAGTTCAACATAGCCAGCGGCAGCAAGGCCAACCTCTCGACACGCATCGTCGACCTGTTCGCGCCCATCGGCAAAGGCCAGCGCGGCCTCATAGTGGCTCAGCCCAAGACCGGCAAGACAGTGCTGCTCAAAGATATAGCCAACGCCATCGCCGAGAATCATCCGGAGGTCTACATGATTATTCTGCTGATAGACGAACGCCCCGAAGAGGTCACCGACATGTCGCGGTGCGTCAACGCCGAAGTCATCTCGTCGACCTTTGACGAGCCGGCCGACCGCCACGTCAAGATTGCCAACATAGTGCTCGAAAAAGCCAAGCGACTGGTGGAATGCGGACACGACGTGGTGATTCTGCTCGACTCCATCACACGACTGGCCCGAGCCTACAACACCGTGTCGCCGGCATCGGGCAAGGTCCTCTCGGGCGGCGTGGACGCCAACGCCCTCCAGAAGCCCAAGCGGTTCTTCGGCGCGGCGCGCAACATCGAAAACGGAGGCTCGCTCACCATAATAGCCACGGCGCTCACCGACACCGGCTCCAAGATGGACGACGTGATTTTCGAAGAGTTCAAGGGAACGGGCAACATGGAGCTGCAGCTCGACCGCAAGCTGTCGAACAAGCGCATCTTCCCGGCCGTCGACGTCAACATGTCGAGCACCCGCCGCGACGACCTGCTGCACAGCAAGGAATTTGTGGGCCGCATGTGGCTGCTGCGCAAATACCTGTCGGACATGAACTCGGTCGAAAGCATGACGTTCCTGATAGACCGCATGGGCAAGACGCTGTCGAACGAAGATTTCCTTGCCTCGATGAACAACTGACGCTCCATGCATCGCACCATAAGCACGACGAGCCGGCACGCAAAGCCCGGCTCGTCTTTATTTTATATGGTCTGACCGCGCGGCACGCCGGCTGCCGGACGCCGCGCCAAAACACTATCTTTGCAGAACCAATTCTGACCCGATGAAAAACATTCTGACTCTCGTCTGCGCACTGCTTGCGGTGCCTATGGCGGCCCGGCCGCAGCTGGAAACCGGCCGGCTTGCAATCAACAGTAAATACAGCATCGTCGTCCCGCAGAGCATCGGCTACAACTCTTTCGAAGGATTCCGGCTGGGCGTGGGCGTAAGCTACGAGGGCGCGCCGTGGCAGTGGAACGCCTACGTGCGCCACGGCTTCAACGACCACAGGTGGAAATTCGGCGGACACGCGACGCGCAGGCTTGACGCCGACGGACGGCTCCGGGCCACGGCGTGGGCACAGAGCACCGTGGCCGCCACCGGCAGCCTGCACCTCTACGAGCCGGACGCCTCATTGCTGGGCGCCATGGCTGTCTCGGTGATGGACGTCGACCGTTCGGGCGGGCTGCGGCTGGCGGTCGATGCCACACGGTCGACGGCAGCCACGGTAGGCGTGCGCGTGTCGGACGTCGAACCGGTGGTGAGCTACCGCTTTGCGCCGACCGACACCATAGCGCCCGACTTCCGCGAGACGGCGGCGACGGTCGGCATCCGCCAGAGCCTGACGTTCATCTCAGCAGGCAGCGCGGTGGCCGTGGAGGCCTCGCACGCCGAGGGACGCTATTCCGGGCATCGGCGCTTCGGCTACTCACGCTACATCTGCGACATCGACGTTTCGACACCCGAACTCTACACCACTCTGCTGGCGCACCGAGCGGGCGTCCACATCTGCGCGGCGGCGGCCGAGGGCTCGGTCCCGGCCACGCGGCTCTACTCGGCGCTCGGCTTCCGGAAAAAAGTCGGCATCGAGACCGACAACACCTTTGCCACCATGCGCCACACCGAATTTGCGGCAAGCCGGATGCTCAACGCCTTTTTCAGCTATCGCATCATGGTGTCGCCCGTCAAAGTGGCCTATGAGCCAAGGTACTGGCCGATGTGCATCCCGTCGGTCACGCTGCTGGCCAAGGTGGGCTGGGCGGACGCTCCCGCCGGCTTCAGAAGCTACGGGCGCGGATTTTCGGAAGTCGGCTTCGTGGTCAACGTCTTCCCATACGTCACGAGGGGCGAACTGGGCGTCGGATTTCACAGGCGCATAGGCCACTACCGCTCGGGCAAAGGTGCCGACAACCGGGCGTTCTGCATCAACGTCAGGCTGCCGATGGGGCCATGACGCACCAATCAAAAAATGATGATATTCGGGCACATATCGGAACTAAACACTTACTTTTGCCGGTCGCAACCCGACAACCGCACATCACAATGAAGTCAATCATACTGTCAATCATACTGTTACTGAGCGTCTTGCAGGCATCGGCACAGACCGTTGCCGGCCGCGTGACCGACACCGAAGGCAATCCGCTGGCCGGAGCGTCGGTGGTGGTGGCCGGCACCACGACGGGCACGGCGACCGACGCCGACGGCCGATTCGGCATCGACTGCAGCCTGCCCGCCCGGCTCCACATCTCGTGCGTCGGCTTCGAACCGACCGACCTCGAAGTGACCGCGGCCAGCCCCACAGTCAGCGTCAGGCTAAGCGAGAGCAACCGCCGCATCACCGACGTGGACGTGCGCGCCGACCGCAAGAGCGCCGGCTTCGAGCGTCTCGACGCCAGCCTGACGAACATCGCCGTCGACGCATCGGGCGGAATCGAAAGCATCGTCAAGTCGCAGATGGGCGTGTCGTCGAGCAACGAGCTGAGCTCGCAATATCGCGTGCGCGGCGGCAGCTTCGACGAGAACATGATCTATGTCAACGGGATAGAAATCTACCGGCCGTTCCTTATACGCTCGGGCGAGCAGGAAGGCCTCAGCTTTGTGAACCCCGACATGGTGGGCTCGGTCAACTTTTCGGCGGGCGGATTCGACGCCTCCTACGACGACAAGATGTCGTCGGTGCTCGACGTCAGCTACCGGCAACCGCAGCAGACAGGCGCGTCAGCATCGGTCAGCCTGCTGGGCGCGTCGGCATCGGTGGCCGGCTCGATGGCCGGCGGACGCGTCACGCACATCAGCGGAATACGCTACAAGACAAACCAATACCTCTTTGGCACACTCGACACCTCGGGCGACTACGCCCCGTCGTTCGTCGACGTGCAAAGCTACTGGACGGCCACGCCGTGCGAGCGGCTCGGCATCGACGTGCTCGGATATTTCGCGCGCAACCGATACCTGTTTGAGCCTACTGACCGCGAAACCTCGTTCGGCACCGTCAACGACGTACGCACGCTCAAAATCTATTTCGACGGCAAAGAAGACGACCGCTACCTGACCGGAATGGCCGCCGCCGGAATCCGCTTCGACATCAACCCCGGAAACCGCCTGAACGCCGGAGCCTCCTACTACCGGAGCCTCGAGAACGAAAACTACGACATCATCGGTGAATACTGGCTCCAGCAGCTCGACGCCGCATCGACCACCGAAAACGTCGACCAGACGACCGGAATAGGCATCGGCGGCTACATGCAACACGCTCGCAACGAGCTGCTTGGAGAAATCTATTGCGCCTACGCCGGCGGACGCCACAGCACGTCGCGCCACAGCCTGACATGGCAGGTCCGCAGCCGCTGGGAGCACTTTGACTGCTACACCGACCAGTGGGAGCTCCGCGACTCGGCCGGATACATCATGGACACGCAGAACACGCTGGAACTCGGCGACATAGTCAAGGCCGACAACTCGCTCAGCTCCGTCCGCCTGACGGCCTTTGCGATGGACGACATCGAGTGGCGGACCGGCGACGCCACCATCCGCCTCAACTGCGGGCTGCGCCTTGCCCACATGAGCTACAATGGCGAGACGCTCGTCAGCCCGCGCGCCAGCTTGCGCATCGTGCAGGGCAACAAGGCGTTCCGCATCGCGTCGGGGCTCTACTATCAGGCGCCGCTCTATCGCGAAATACAGCGGCCCGACGGCTCGCTCAACCCCGACATCAAGTCGCAACGCTCGCTGCAGCTGATTGCCGGCACCGACATATACTTCAGCATCAGCGACCGCCCGTTCAAATTCACCACCGAAGCCTACTACAAGCATCTGAGCAGAATCAACACCTATCAGGTCGACAACATGCGCATCACCTACTCGGCCGAAAACAACGCGCACGGATACGCCGCCGGCATCGACTTCAAACTGAACGGCCAGCTGGTGCCCGACGTCGAATCGTGGGTGTGCCTGTCGCTGATGAAAACGGTCGAGGACGTCGACGACGACGGCCACGACAATATCCCCCGCCCCACCGACCAGAGGTTCATGTTCTCGATGTTCTTTCAGGACTATCTGCCTACAAACAAGTCGATTGGCGCCAACCTGAGCCTCTACCTCGGAAGCGGACTGCCGTTTGGCCCGCCCGACTCGGAACGATACAAAGCCACCAACCGCATGCCCGGATACAAGCGCGTGGACGCCGGATTTTTCAAAGACTTTGCCAGGCAGACCGACGGCACGCTGCGCAACAGGCGGCTCCGCTCGTTCATAGTGGGCGTCGAAGTCTTCAACCTCTTCGACCTCGACAACACCGTGTCCTACTTTTGGGTGTCGGACATCGACAACCGGCAGTACGCCGTACCCAACTATCTGACTTCGAGACGCATCAACCTGAAACTATCCATCACCTTCTGAGACCGACCGACAATGACAATCCATCGCAACATATCGCTCAAACCCTACAACACATTCGGCATCGACGCCGTGGCCGATGCCATGGCCGACTGCCACACCACCTCCGAGCTGGCCAACACCGTGCGCACGCTCCAAGGCCGGTCGGTGGTCGTCGGCGGCGGCAGCAACATCCTGTTTCTCGGCGACTTCCACGGGACAGTCATCCGCCCGCTGCTCTACGGCATTGAAGTGACCGACATCACCGACAGGCACGTCGACATACGCGTCGGCGCGGGCGTGGTGTGGGACGGACTAGTGGCCATGTGCGTGGCCAACGGCTGGTCAGGTATCGAGAATCTCTCCTACATTCCCGGGCGCGTCGGGGCGGCTCCGGTGCAGAACGTGGGGGCCTACGGAGCCGAGGCGGCCGACGTCATCCGGTTTGTCAACGCCATCAGCACCGACACCGGCGCGCCCCTGCGGCTGTCGGCCGACGAATGCATGTTCGGCTACCGGCGGAGCATTTTCAAGCATCAGCTCAAGGGCAAAGCCATCGTCACGTCGATCGAAATGCGGCTCGCCACATCGTTCGCCCCAAACCTCGACTACGGGCCGGTGCGCGCGGCTGTGGAGCAATACGGCCGGCCGACGCTTGCCAACATCCGCCGCGCCATCATCGACATCCGCCGCGCCAAGCTGCCCGAGCCCGACGACAAAGGCAGCGCCGGCAGCTTCTTCAAAAATCCAGAAATAAGTGAGGCTCAGGCTGATGCGCTCCTCCGCTCACACCCAGACATGCCGACCTACAAGCTGGCCAACGGAATGGTCAAAGTGCCGGCCGGGTGGCTGATTGAGCAGGCCGGATGGAAAGGCCGCCGACAAGGGAACGCCGGCGTGCACGACAGGCAGGCGCTGATAATAGTCAACCACGGCAGCGCCACCGGAACCGAAATAATGGCTCTGGCCGAGCACATCTGCGCCGACGTCCGGCAGAAATTCGGCATTTCGCTCGACATGGAGGTTGTGATTGTTTAGGCAAAATGTTAACTTCTATCATAAAAGCAATGCCATCAGCGTCAAATTGCCACAACATATTTATGCAGAGATAATTTTATAGCTAATTATATTTTGATATTAAAAGTTTTTTCGCACTTTTGGTGATTATTTCGAAAGGTTAAAAAGAACATTGTGTAATTATGCTTCGATATATACTTTTAGCTACAACGATTCTAAGTCTGTGCACAGCCGACATCTATGCACAAACCCGACGCCGCAACACTTCGAGAGTGTGGGAGGGCGTCACAATCAACCCAAAAATAGGCCCGAGTTTATACATGGGTGACATGGTCGACAAGTCGAACTGGAGACTTACCACCGGAGCATCGGTGGAAAAGGAATTGCTCCCATGGCTTTCGGGCCGTTTCGAAATGACCGGCGGTCTGCTTGCGGGCGTGATGAACGCCGGCTCCGACATCGGTTTCGACACCAAATATGTCGACATAACTCTCGGTGCCACGATGTTCCCGGTCGACCTCATCGGCGGATACTACAACAAACGTCTGGTCAATCCATACGTCAGCCTCATGGGCGGCTTCGGCATCTTCAACGTCAAGAAGAATTCTGACTGCACGGCAGCATGGGCGCAGGCCGGCGACGGAAACGTGCTTGCCCCGATGGTGTGCGGCGTCTTAGGTGCCAAGTATCGCATCAACAAGAACTTCGGCGTCAACCTCGAAATAAACGGGCACCTGCCGTTCTCCGACGAAATAGACGGCCACAACGGCTGGTCGCCAGAGAGTGCGCCCGACGAGACAACGGGAGCATACATGAACTGGAACGATGGCAAAAACGACTTCTACTACACGGTGATGGTCGGCATGACGTACAAGATTCAGGAGACTCAGTGGCGCGTGTCGTCGAACTACAACCGAAAGACTTACGTCAAGAACCGGAAAGCCTACAAGCGTAACGCTAACCGCATGAGAAGAAGATAAAATCGGAACAGAAACGATTTGTTCACACATAAAAAGAGCTGCTTAGGCAGCTTTTTTTATGAATGGCAGCATGAAATAAGACATGGATTTCAAAATCGTATCGGATTATTCGCCCACCGGCGACCAGCCCGAAGCCATCAGAGAACTAGTGTCGGGCATCGGGCAGGGCATCCCGTTTCAGACGCTGCTTGGCGTGACAGGTTCGGGCAAGACGTTCACCATAGCCAACGTCATCGAGCAAGTCCGGCGCCCCACCCTGATTCTGAGCCACAACAAGACTCTGGCCGCCCAGCTCTACACCGAGTTCAAGGCGTTTTTCCCGAACAATGCTGTCGAATATTTCGTTTCGTACTATGACTATTATCAGCCCGAAGCCTATATTCCGACCACCGATACCTATATCGAAAAAGACCTCGCCATCAACGACGAGATAGAGAAACTCAGACTGAGCGCGACCTCCGCCCTCTTGTCGGGCCGGCGCGACGTCATCGTCGTATCGTCGGTTTCGTGCCTCTACGGCATCGGCAACCCCGAAGATTTCCACAACGGCGTCATCAGGCTGCGGGTGGGACAAAGCATCTCACCCAACGTGCTGCTGCGCCAGCTTGTGGACGCCCTCTATGCCCGCAACGAAATAATCTTCGAGCGCGGCAAGTTCAGGGTCAAGGGCGACACGGTCGAAATCTTCCTTGCCTACGCCGACCACGCCTGCCGGATAATATTCTGGGGCGACGAAATCGAGGCCATCGAGACGTTCGAACCCGTCAACGGCCACACGCTCGAAACGCTCGACGACATCCTGATTTATCCGGCCAACATTTTCATCACGTCGAAGGAGCGCACGCAGCAGGCCATCAGAATGATTCAGGACGACCTGACGCTGCAGGTGGCACGCTTCAACGAGGTCGGCAAGCACACCGAAGCCAAACGCCTCGACCAGCGCGTCAACTACGACCTCGAAATGATACGCGAGCTCGGCTACTGCCCTGGCGTCGAGAACTATTCGAGATATTTCGACGGACGCCCCGAAGGCTCGAAACCGTTCTGCCTGCTCGATTACTTTCCGGATGACTTTCTGACAGTGATAGACGAGAGCCATGTCACCATTCCGCAAATCAGAGCCATGTACGGCGGCGACGCATCGCGCAAGGACGCCCTGATCGAATACGGCTTCCGCCTAACCGCCGCCAGAGACAACCGCCCGCTCAAGTTCGAAGAGTTCGAGACGATGGTCAATCAGGTGATTTTTGTCAGCGCCACGCCGGCCGAATATGAGCTCGAAAAATCAGAAGGCGTTGTGGTAGAACAGATTGTGAGACCCACCGGACTGCTCGACCCGACCATCGAAGTCAGGCCGAGCCTCAACCAGATTGACGACCTGATTCACGAGATACACCTGCGGATAGAACGCCGCGAACGCGTCCTCGTCACGACGCTCACCAAAAGAATGGCCGAAGAGCTGAGCAGTTATCTGACCAACATCAATATAAATTGTGCCTATATTCATTCTGACGTCGACACGCTCGAGCGCGTCAAGATAATGGAGAACCTGCGCAAGGGAGTCTTCGACGTGCTCATCGGCGTCAACCTGCTGCGCGAGGGGCTCGACCTGCCGGAGGTGTCGCTTGTGGCCATTCTGGATGCCGACAAAGAAGGCTTTCTGCGCTCCGAACGCGCTCTGACTCAGACGGCCGGACGCGCCGCCCGCAATCTGAACGGACTTGTCATCATGTATGCCGACACCATCACCGCGTCCATGAAGGCAACCATCGATTCGACCAACAGGCGCAAGGCCAAGCAGCTGGCCTACAACGAGAAACATCACATCACGCCGCGCGCGCTCAACAAGCAGATTGCCGCAAGCGCCCTGACCAAGGAATACGAGAGCCACGACGAGAAAGCTGCGCAGGGCAACGTGGCGGCCGAACCCGACTGCAACGTCGACTATTCGTCGCCGGAGCAAATCAAAAAGAGCATCGCGCAGACCAAACGCCTGATGCAGAAGGCCGCCAAGGAAACCGACTTCATTCTGGCAGCGCAGTATCGCGACGAAATGAAACGCCTCGAAGCGCTGCTCAAACGCATCACCTCGCTCAACTAAAATGCGGGCGCGCACTCACCAACGGCCGTTTCGGCTCAATCAAACGTCCGTTTCGGCATTCGTACATCACTAAGTGCCAATGCTATGGCATTGCAGGCAATTGGTTGAAAAAATTATTGGCATCTGCCGACAATTTTCCTTTTTTGCATCGTTCGAGTCGTGCAGGGAGCCGACGCCGGGCTGACAAAATGTCAGCGCACGAGCTTTGGTACTCTTTTTGAGCGGACGACGGACGAAGCAAAAATGTATAACAACCAAAAACAACAGAGTATGAATTTCAAGACATCAATGACAACTGCGCTTGTCGCACTTGCCAGCGCATTCGGCGGCGCATATTTCTATCACATGATGGCCGCCGGCGACCAGACTGCCGAGCCGGCATCGGCCACGGCTACCGACAGCGGCTTTGTGTCGGTGCCCGGACATTTCACCGCATCGACCTACGCGCCGACCGATTTCACCCAGGCCGCCGAGACGAGCGTCAACGCGGTGGTGCACGTCAAGGTGATGCAGAACGGCAACGTCCGCGAATACGAGTCGGCCGACCCATTCTACCGCTTCTTTTTCGGACCCCGGATCCAGCAGCAGACGCCGCCTGTGACGGGCAGCGGCTCGGGCGTCATCATCAGCCAGGACGGATACATCATCACCAACAATCACGTCATCGACAAGGCCGACAAGATTGAGGTGGTGCTCAACGACAAGCGCTCGTTCGAGGGCAAGCTCATCGGCACCGACCCGTCGACCGACATCGCGCTCATCAAGATCGAGGCCACGGCGCTCAACTATCTGACATTCGGCAACTCCGACGCCACCAACGTGGGCGAATGGGTCCTGGCGGTGGGCAACCCGTTTAACCTGACCAGCACGGTGACGGCCGGAATCATCAGCGCCAAGTCGCGCAGCATCGGCATCATCAGCCCCGGCCAGAACATCGGCATCGAGTCGTTCATTCAGACCGACGCGGCCGTCAACCCCGGCAACAGTGGCGGCGCGCTTGTCAACACGCGCGGCGAACTGATTGGCATCAACACGGCAATAGCCTCGCAGACAGGTTCTTACACAGGCTACTCGTTTGCCGTGCCGTCGAACATAGCGCAAAAGGTGGCGGCCGACCTCAAGGAGTATGGCGAAGTGCAGCGCGGCCTGCTCGGAATCACGATTTCGGAAATCGACAACAATGTGGCGTCGAAACTCAATCTGGCGTCGCCCGAGGGCGTGTTTGTCGAAAGTGTGGCCGACGGCGGCGGCGCCAAGGAGGCCGGTATAGTTGCCAAAGACATTGTCAAGGCCGTGGACGGCGAGAAGGTCAACAGCGTGTCGGAACTTCAGGAAAAAATCGGGCGCCATCGTCCGGGCGACGCTGTCAGAATCGACATCGAACGCGACGGCAAACCGAAACAATTCATGGTGACTCTGCGTAATACACGCGGCACAACGGGAATAATCAAAATGTCTGACAAAGACAAACTTCTGGGTGCCACCTTCGAACCGGTTTCCGACAAAGACAAGAGCAGTCTGAGAATCAGCTACGGCCTCAAAATCGTTCAGCTCAAAGACGGCAAACTGAAAGAGAACGGCATCGAAAACGGATTTATAATCACGAAAGCCAACCGGCAGCCCATCACGAGCGTCGGCGACTTTGAAAAGATAGTGGCGACGGCGAGCGAAGGCCTGTTCATCACGGGCATCTACCCCAACGGGCGGGTGGCCTACTACGCGATCAATCTCGAAGATTAATAATGGTTAAACGAATTGTCTTGTCGCTATTTTTGCTATCTTCGCGGATATTTTGCGTTGACTGACAAATGTTCGTTTATCGGTGCCGACAAAATAAAATGCGCGTATTTTTAAAAGTGATATGAGACAATTAAAAATTACAAAATCAATTACCAATCGCGAGAGTGCATCTTTGGACAAGTATCTGCAAGAGATTGGTCGTGAAGAACTTATTACTGTAGAAGAAGAGGTTGAACTCGCGCAAAGAATCAAAAAGGGCGACCAGACGGCCTTGGAAAAACTGACCCGCGCCAACTTGCGATTCGTGGTGTCGGTGGCCAAGCAGTACCAAAACCAAGGCTTGAGTCTGCCCGACCTCATCAACGAAGGTAATCTGGGATTGATTAAAGCAGCAGAAAAATTTGACGAAACCAGAGGATTCAAATTCATCTCATACGCTGTGTGGTGGATTCGCCAGTCGATACTGCAAGCCTTGGCCGAGCAGTCGCGAATAGTCCGTCTGCCGCTCAACCAAGTGGGTTCGCTCAACAAGATAAACAAGGCCTATTCGAAATTCGAACAAGAGAACGAACGCAAGCCGTCGCCCGAGGAGTTGGCCGACCAGCTGGAGCTCCCGGCCGACAAGGTGGCTGACACACTGCGAGTTGCCGGTCGTCACATCTCGGTTGACGCACCGTTTGTAGAGGGCGAGGACAACAGCCTGCTCGACGTTCTGGTCAACAACGATTCGCCCAACGCCGACCGCTCACTCATCAACGAGTCGCTGGCACGGGAGATTGAGCGCGCGCTGGCCACCCTAACCGAACGCGAGAGCGACATCGTCAAACTGTTCTTCGGCATCGGCTGCCAGGAGATGACGCTCGAAGAGATTGGCGAACGATTCGGCCTGACCCGCGAACGCGTCAGACAGATCAAGGAGAAAGCCATCCGCCGCCTCCGCCACACTTCGCGCAGCAAACTGCTCAAGACATATCTGGGTTAATCGCGCAGACATTATCATTTGGGTGCTTCCGGACAAGAGGCACCCTTTTTTTGTGCTCCGACATCAGACCGAAAAACCGGCGACTAAACGGCAAAGGTGCTGCAAGAAACCTGAGAATAAAGGGAAAAGCGATGAGGAATTGCGGGAGCTAACCGATGAACTCCTTGACCATCATGACGGCGAACGACACAAGGACCAGAATGATGATGACCGAACCGGCAATCTTGTTTATCCAATAGAGCCGACGCAGGCTCAGCTTCTTCCTGAACAGGCCGACCAGCGACGTCAGCGTCAGCCACCAGAGCGAGGCGCCTATGAAAACGCCGCACATCAGCACCGACTGCGTCAGGAAGTTACGCTCGCCGCCTACGATGCTGAAGGCGGCAATGAACAGAAAAATAGCGAGCGGATTGGTGATTGTAAGCAGGAAAGTGGACACATAGTCCTGAACCAAGCCGGCGCTGCGCTTGCGCTGCTTGCGCATCTGCACCACGGGGTTGGTCAGATAGATTTTGAGGCCGAGCACAAGCAGAATGACCGCGCCCAGTATCTTGATAAGAAAAAGCTGCTCTTCGATGAATTTGGTCACGAACGACACGCTGTAACCCGCGATGATGGCATAGATGAAGTCGGACGATGCGGCGCCGATTCCGCTGACGAAACCTGACATCCGGCCTTTGTTCAACGTTCTCTGAATGCATAGGACTCCGATGGGTCCAAGGGGCACGGATGCGAGAAAACCGACGACCAAACCGTCCCAGAAAAATTGCAACAGAGATAATAAAAACATCGTTTCGACTATATACGCATTTTTGACATTCAGCCGGCAAATGTAAGAAATATTGGTGGCTTGAGCCGACAGAGAACGTCATTTTATTTGCCCGACGCGCTTCAATTCCGCCGATATTCCGCGAGCCAGGCGGCGCACTTTGCGGCGGTTGTACAGGCGCGTCAGCATTCTGATGCGACCGTCAGCCGAGATCAGCACACTCCGCGTGACGCCTGCCGTGCGGTGGGCAAAACGGCTGAAGACGTCGCCGCTATTGTCGACGGCAAACGGGCAGTGGGCGCCGGTGCGCTCCACGAAGGCCGCCAAGCCGTCGTTGACCGAGTCTACATTGACCGAAATCATCACGAAATCAGGATTTTCGCCGAAGCGCTGCCATATCTTGGTTTCGGTCCGGCGGACTTCGGCGAAGCTGACCGGACACCATGGCGCAATGAACTGAAGCATAACGACTCTGCCGCGCCAGAAATCGCTGTCGAGCGTGTCGCCGTCGCACATGGCAAGGGCAAAGTCGGGGCAGACGTCGCCGGCCGACACGATGAAGCCCTGGTTGACATCGCGCGGCAAATCCTGCGCCACGGCGCGAAACGAGCTCACGCCCAGCACAATGCCAAGCATCAGATGTATGATTGCGTCACGCATCAAGCATATTGAAATTGAACATTACCATTTTCCTGAACGATTTCCCTATCGGGACTTCCACTTCGGCGCCGTCGGCATTGGAGGCGAGGACCAGTTTGGAGGCGTTGAGTCGCTTGATTTTGCGGGCGTTGACGGCAAACGAGCGGTGGACGCGCAGGAAGAGTTCGGACGGCAGCTTGGTCATGATGTCGCGCATGGTGTAGTGGACCGTGTAGCACTTGTCCGACAGGTTGAGCGCGACGTAGTTCTCCATTGCCTTGAGGTAGACAATGTCCTCATATTTGACGCACTTGAGCGAGTTGTTGATTCTCAGATATATCTCTTCGCCGCTTGCCGAAGGCTTGACCTCGGTGGGCACCGTACCCGACGGCTTGTTCAGATTGTCCTCGGCCTTGTTGATTGCCTTCAGGAAGCGCGAGTAGGTCAGAGGCTTGAGCAAATAGTCGGTGACGTTGTATTCGTAGGATTCGAGGGCGTATTTCTCTTGCGATGAGTAGATTATAATCTGCAGATGGGCGGCGTCGATGGAGCGGATGAACTCCAGGCCGTTCATCTCTGGCATCTCGATGTCGAGAAAGACCAGCTGGATGTTTCCCGCCTTCGACGACAGAAAATTAATTGCCGTTATCGCATTATCAAACGAACAGATAAGGTTCAGCTTCGAGGTCTTCCTTATGTGTTCGGATATTATTTTCGTTGATAATTTATCGTCGTCAACTATTATGCAATTCATCTGCCGAGCAAATTTTGATAATCGCAAAGTTAACTATTTTTATGTCTAATTATCCTTTCGTCTACACTTTTTGAACATTCGTCCACAAACAAGGCTCGTTCACCACATGTCGGCAACGATTGTTAACGCATCAGCCGCTCGACTATCCGCTCCGAATCGTTGATGCTTCGCATGAGCCATTCGAGCATCAGGTCGTCCTTTTCGTCGGCCGAGAGCCCGGGGTCGATGCCGGCGGCGGTCATGCGTGCGCGCAGCTGGCTGACAATGAGCGCCGTACACACCGACAGGTTAAGGCTTTCGGTGAAGCCGACCATCGGGACGCGCATGCAGACGTCGGCCATTGCGCCCACGGCCGGACTGATGCCGCGCTTCTCGTTGCCGATGACGATTGCGAACTTGCCGGCTTCGATGTCGAAGGCGTCGGGCGAGACGTCGTTGGTGTGGGGCGTGGTGGCCACTATGCGGTAGCCGTCGGCACGGAGGGCGGCGAGGGCTTCGGCGGTGTTGTCGGCCGCGTCGGAATAATGCCTGATGGTGAGCCACTTGGACGCGCCGCGAGCCACGTCGGGATTGACGGTGAAGGTGTTACGGTTTTCGATGACGTGGACGTCCTGAACGCCGAAGCACTCGCAGGTCCGGAGCACGGCGCTGGCGTTCTGGGTCTGGTAGATGTCTTCGAGGACTACGGTCATGTAGCGCGTGCGGGCGTTCATCACCTTCTGCATCAGCTCATAACGTTCGTCGCTCACAAATTCTTTGAGTCTGGCGACCAGTTCGCTCGTTGTCATTGTGCGGAATTGTTAAAAATGATTACGGACGGGCGGGTCCGGGACATGAAAAAAGGTGGTCTTTTCAGCAAAGGCCACCTTTGTTTTTTTTAGAACGGTCAACTTTTCAGTTGATAGCCTTGTCAAACTCGGCACCTGCCTTGAATTTGACAACTTTCTTGGCTGCGATTTTGATTTCCTTGCCTGTCTGAGGATTGCGGCCCACTCTCTCGCCTCTTTCGGATACGCTGAACGATCCGAAACCTATCAATACTATTTTTTCTTTTGCTACGTTCTCTTTCACAACATCAAAAAAAGCATCAAGAGATTTCTTTACATCGACCTTGGACATTCCTGACTTTTCAGCAACTGCATCAATCAAATTTTGTTTATTCATGACATTTAGTTTTAATGGTTAACTTAGATCATTGGCAGCAAAAATAGAGCATTTGCGCACTTTGGCAAGGCCTGCGCCCATAAAAAACAAGGGGGACGCTTAGATTTAACATTTTCGGCGCGATGCGGTGGCGCCGGAGGCAATCGGCGGCTCAAATAAAGGCGTGGCGCGGCTCGTCATATCTGTTTTTTGCGTTCATTTGCAGGAGCGTCAAAACCCAAAAAATCGCTTTGCCATGACCGAAATCAACTTCAATCAGGTAAAAAAGGACCGCCGGGAGTGGAACGTGATGAAAATCTTCAGGCAGAACTGCCAGATGTTCCCGCTCGGCGAGCTCGAGAAGTCGGAGCGGCCCGACTTTCTGGTCAGGACGGCCAACAAGCTCGTGGGCATCGAGCTGACCGAACTCAAGTATGAGCGCAAGGACAAGGAATTCAACATGAGGGCGCACGAGGATTTTCTGGAAGAGCTGATGACCTGCGCCCAGACCATTTTCGAGAAAGACTGCGGGCTGAAGCTGGTGGTGGACGTGCATTTCCACGCCAACATAGGGCCGGCGGTGGCCATGGACAAGAATCATGAGGCGATGCTGATAATGCAGGGCCTGGCCGAGACGATAGCGCGCCTCGTGGCCGACAACACGCCCGACGCTACGGGCATCAGCTTCCTGATTGACCGGAGTTCGAAATACGGATACTACAATCTGCCGTCGATGATAGAGTCGGTGAGGGTGACAAACGTGATGGGGCGCTTCACCGAAAGCCTCTGGTATGCAGGCATTTCGACCAAGGTGAAGCCTCTGTCGGTCGAGAGCATCTCGCAGCGCATCAAGGCCAAGGACAAGAAGCTGAAAGCCTACAACCACAAGTGCGCCGAGACGTGGCTCGTGATTATCCAGAACAGTTTCCTGATGTCGAGCAAATATGACCCGGTGGCGGCCCAGCGCGCTCTGAACCACCGCTACAGGAGCGACTTCGACCGCGTCTTTGTGCTCGAACGCGCCGAGGGCATCGTGACGCTGCTCAACACCTACAGGCCGCGCGGCGGTGAGGTCTGACCGGCGTTCAATCGCCAATCAATCATCCATCAATCACC